>NZ_JBLKDI010000029.1:0-50490 GCF_047530715.1 Enterobacter sp. 04-C-12-SI-ECC | reverse complement strand
GATCGACCTGAAGAAAAAGTCGATCACCATGGGTAAAGGATGTTAAAAAGTGTTCACCATGTCCCCGAACACCTGTCTACCATGTCCCCGGACTGTACACCCACGGGGAGAGGGAGAAAACCCACCCCGTAGGCCCGTGCAAGCGAAACGCCGCCGGGCAAACCGGCTCCCCTTCATTGATTTTTCACCCCGAAAAAGGTACGTTTTCGCCTTCATTCCAGCGTGGACATGCCAGCATTATGCCGATTATTCAGTCTGTTGAACGTGCGTTGCAGATCCTCGACCTGTTCAACGAGCAGGCCACCGAGCTTAAGATCACCGACATCAGCAAACTGATGGGGCTGAGCAAGAGCACCCTCCACTCGCTGCTGAAAACCCTCCAGCTTCACGGCTATATCGATCAGAATCCGGAAAACGGCAAATATCGCCTCGGCATGAAGTTGGTCGAGCGCGGTCATTTTGTCGTGGGCTCAATCGATATTCGCCAGAAGGCGAAAGGCTGGCTGACGGAGCTGTCCCAGCGTACCGGGCAGACCACCCATCTGGGGATCCTGGACGGGCGTGAAGGGGTCTATATCGAGAAGATTGAAGGCAAGCTGGCCGCCATCGCCTATTCGCGCATCGGCCGCCGCCTGCCGGTTCACGCCACCGCCATCGGCAAGGTGTTAATTGCCTGGCTGGGCGAGGCCGAGCTGAACGCCCTGCTGGAGGGCTATCAGTACACCACCTTTACTCCCGCGACCCTCGCCTCTCGTGAAGCCTTAATGGCCGCCCTGGAGCAGACCCGCGAGCAGGGCTATGCCCTGGACAGCGAAGAGAACGAGCAGGGCGTGCGCTGCGTGGCGGTGCCGGTGTGGAACCACGAATCCCGCGTGATTGCCGCCCTGAGCCTGTCGACGCTCACCTCCCGCGTGGACGACGTTGAGCTGGCCCGCTTCCGCGAGGAGCTTCAGCAGGCCGGGCTCGAGCTGTCACGCGCGCTGGGCTATACCGGCTCGTAGGTGAAGTAGTCGAAGTCAGCGTGACAGCCGTCGCCGCTGATGTCCTCGCAGTGCAGCCCCACAAACGCGCCGGTAAAGAAGCCGCGCCCTCCGATGTAATCGTCTGACAGCTTCCACGCTTCATAGGTCACCGGCACGGCGTGCCACGTCTCGCCGTCGAACGAGTAGCTGTAGCGGTAGACCAGCGTATCCACGTCCACCCGCAGCCAGACGCTCTCCGCATGTTCCGGCACCGGAATGGGCTGCTCGTGCAGCGGCCACGACGGCACGTTATGGTCGAGCTGGATCACCTTGATGGTTCTCCCCTGCCCCTCCTCGTAATCCATAAAGCAGTAGCTCCAGTTTTTGCTGTTGTAGTAGCAGGTCAGCCCCGCGCTCTGCTGGAAGTGGACCGGCGAGAACTGCATCCGCGTCTCGGCCCGGAAGGTGAAGTGCTGCCAGCGGCGCGCCACGGTCGACTGGGTAAAGGTCGAGTTGAGCGAGTCGTTGCCGTAGAGCCGTAAGTAACCCGGGCGGGCGGTGAGCGAGCCGAGGGTGTCATCGAACGGAATGCGCAGGGTCTGCAGCTCCGGGTCAAGCGTACTGCCGTCGAAGTCATCCCGCCAGTTACCCTGAGCGGCTGCGGGCTGTTCCACCACCTGCGGGCCTTTCACGGTCAGCTGCGCGTGCTTGCCGCCCTCCACGTACGGCCAGCCGTCGCGCCATTCAATGCGGGCGATGCCGGTCTCGCGCCCCAGCGGGCAGTAGCCGCGCCCGCCGGAGGCCAGCAGCGGCACGCCGGGCAGGCGTAGCGGGCGGCTGGTGAGGTAGGCCATATACCATTCTCCGGTGTGGGTCTGCAGCAGCGAGCCGTGGCCGCTCTTTTGCAGCGGGTTCTCCGGCAGGTGCCAGCTGGTCATCATCGTTACGTCCGGGTGCAGCTCGTACGGCCCGTCGATATTTTTTGAACGCAGTACCACGACCGCGTGCTCGTAGCTGGTGCCGCCTTCGGCAACCATCAGGTAGTACCAGCCCGCGTGGCGATAAAGATGCGCCCCTTCGGTGTAGCAGAGCGGCGTGCCGGTAAACAGCGTTTTGCGCTCGGGCGAGAGCGTGCCGGTCTGCGGGTCAAACTCCTGCATCACAATGGTGTTGTGCGGGTTGCTGTGGTGGCGCGGCCCCCACGGACGGTAGAGGTAGTATTTGCGGCCATCGTCGTCGTGGAACAGGGACGGATCGAACCCACCGTTGCCCATCGGGATCGGCTCGCTCCACGGCCCCTCAATGGACGGCGCGGTGACGAGGAAGTTGCGGCCATTTTTCCACGGTGAGTCGACAATCTTCACGTCGGTATAGAGCAGCCAGAATTTGCCGTCGGCGTAGCTCAGGCAAGGCGCCCAGATGCCGCCGGAGTCCGGATTGCCCTTCATGTCCAGCATCGACACGCGGTCCAGCGGCGTGCTGACCAGCGACCAGTTTTTCAGGTCGCGGGAGTGATAGATGCGCACGCCCGGGAACCACTCGAAGGTCGAGGTGGCGATGTAGTAGTCCTCGCCCTGACGGCAGAGGGACGGGTCCGGGTTGAAGCCGGTCAGGATCGGGTTAGTAATTTCCATGTTGCCTCCGGTTAATGGGATGCGGCTGTCGCGGCGTCGGGTACGGCCTCGCCCTGCGCCGCGCGGTGTTTGATCAGCTGCTGGCTGATGGCCTCCACGCGGTCGTCGGTGAGCTTGTAGAACGACAGCATGATGAACATGCCCGCGTAGAGCACCACCGGCACCACGCAGAACAGAATTTTGATGGTGGTGAGCACCTCAACCGGCTGCACGCTGCTGCTGGCGGAGTAGTTCACCCAGGCCAGGATCCAGCCCACCACCGCCCCGCCAATCGCCAGGCCAATCTTCAGGCTGAACAGGTAGGTGGAGAACACCAGCCCGTCGAGGCGACGCCCGCTGCGGCTCTCCTCGTAATCCACCACGTCGGAGGCCATCAGCCACTGTAGCGGCGTGGTGGTGTTAAAGACGAACAGGAACAGGATGTTGAGGGCGAAAATCAGGGCAATATGCTCTGCTGGCGTAAAGAAAATCAGCAGGCTGATGAGCGAGTAGGCGACGATGATCCACTTGAAGGCGGTGACGCGGTCGAAGCGCCCCAGCAGTCGGGAGGAGCAGAGCGACCCGAACATGGTAGCGAGGCTGCCGTAGAGTAAAAACTGGGTCGCCATCTCCGGGTGATCCATCACGTATTTCACGAAGTAGAGCGTCGCCCCGCCGCGCACCACGTTGGAACAGGTCGCCATCATCTTGAACGCGCACATGATGCGCCACTGGCCGTTGCCGAGCAGCAGCCTGAGATCTTTCGCCACCGACGAGCCAGGCTGCACCTCAAAGGTGTAGCGCTCTTTGGTGGTGAAGAAGCAGACGTAGAGCAGCACCACGCCGGTCAGCCCCAGCACGCACATGGCGCCGAAATAGCCCACCTGCTCGTCCCCCTTGCCGATGATGCTGACCAGCGGCAGCGCGATGCCGCTGATGGCGAGCGAGCCCGCCGCTGCCAGGAAGAAGCGCCAGGACTGCAGGGCGTGACGCTCTTTCGGGTCGGCGGTGATGACGCCAGGCATGGCGCAGTAGGGCACGTTAACGAAGGTGTAGACCAGGGTCAGGAGAATATAGGTCGCGCAGGCGTAGATGATTTTGCCCTGCGCGGAGAAGTCCGGCGTGTAGAAGGTCAGCATGCAGACGATGCCAAACGGGATGGCGCCCCACAGCAGGAACGGGCGGAACTGGCCGTGCCGCGTGCGGGTGCGGTCTACCAGCAGCCCCATCAGCGGGTCGGTCACGGCGTCGAGCACGCGGGAGACTAAAAACAGCGTGCCCATAATGCCCGCGGAGAGACCAAACACGTCGGTATAAAAGTAGGCCAGCAGGAACATGGTAGCCTGCCAGACGAAGCCGCAGGCGGTGTCACCCAGCCCGTAGCCAATTTTGTCTTTCATGGTTAATTGCGTCATCAGAATTACACCCTTTGGTAGTGTGCTGAATTACAACATCGTGTTAATGGAGTGTAATGAGCTGTTCAATTAACCAGCAATGGTCATATCTTATTTCTGAATTACGTTATTTTGCTTTTGTGACGCCAACGATATATCGCAACTTATTGTTTAAATTAACAAATTACAGATGCGTAAAAGCCGCCCACGGAATATTTTCCGTAGACGACAATCGCGTGAAAAATAATTAAATGCCGAGCGCTTTTTTACCGGCGTTAATTACCTCAATAATTTTATCGGTGTCATAAATACAGCCTTTCCAGGTGCCGCCGCTCACCGACTGCAATGCCGCCCACAGCCGGGTATCGTCCGGCAAAAAGTCGTGGGCGTGCAGGTCCGGGTGCGTCTGCCGCAGCGCCAGCTCGCGCGCGCCCTCTTCCGGCGTCAGCGGGTTATCCGCCGTGCCGATGAAGTTCACGCTGCCTGTTAATGTCAGGCGGTCGACGGTAATCTCAATGATGTCGTTGTCGCGCAGCTTGCCAATCGGCCCGCCCGCCAGCGCCTCCGGCGACACGTGCCCGAAGCAGGCGCCCGTCGACACGCCCGAGAAGCGCGCATCGGTGATTAACGACACCGTCTTGCCCCACGAGATATGCTTCAGCGCGGAGGTAAGCTGGTAGGTCTCTTCCATACCGGTGCCGGACGGCCCGCCGCCGATCACCACCATGATATCGCCCTGCGCAATCTCTTCCCGCTTGATGGCCTTGATGGCCTGCGCTTCCGAGACGAACACCCGCACCCGGCCGGTGTGGCGGTAAACGCCATCGTCACCCACCACCGACGGGTCGATCGCCGTGGCCTTGATCACCGAACCTTCCGGCGCGATGTTGCCCGTCGGGAAGCAGACCGTCGAGGTCAGCCCTTTCGCTTTTGCTTTCTCCGGCGGCAGGATCACGTCATCCGGCTCCACGCCGTCCTGCTCGCGCAGGCACTGGCGGAAGCGCTTACGGCGCTCGGACGTCTGCCACCAGTCGAGGTTCTCGCCCACCGTCTGGCCGGTGACGGTCATGGCGTCCAGATGCAGCAGGCCGAGATCGCGCAGGTGGAGCATCACTTCCGGCACGCCGCCTGCGAGAAACGCGCGCACGGTCGGGTGGTAGTCCGGGCCGTTGGGCAGCACGCTCACCAGACGCGGAACCCTGCGGTTGACGCGCGTCCAGTGCTCTACGTCCGGAATAGTGCAGCCCGCCGCGTGGGCGATGGCCGGGATGTGCAGCAGTAAGTTCGTGGAACCGCCGAACGCCGCGTGGATCACCATGGCGTTTTCGATGGCTTTATCGGTGAGGATATCGCGCGTGGTGATGCCGCGGTTATCCAGCTCGCTCACCGCCCGCGCCGACTGGCGGGCGATCTCCAGCCACACCGCCTGCCCGGACGGCGCCAGCGCGGAGTGCGGCAGCGCCAGCCCCAGCGCTTCCGCCACCACCTGCGAGGTGCCCGCCGTGCCGAGGAACTGGCACCCGCCGCCCGGCGACGCGCAGGCGCGACAGCCGAGCTCGGCGGCCTCCTGCAAGGAGAGCTCGTGGTTGGCAAAGCGCGCGCCGATGGTCTGCACCTTGCCCGCATCTTCCCCCACGGTCGGCGGCAGCGTCGCCCCGCCCGGCACCAGAATGGTCGGCAGGTCGTGCATGGAGGCCAGCGCAATCATGGTGGCGGGCAGCCCTTTATCGCAGGTGGCCACGCCGATCACCGCCCGGCGCGTGGGCAAGGAGCGGATCAGACGGCGAAACACGATCGCCGCGTCGTTACGATACGGCAGGGAGTCGAACATGCCGTGCGTGCCCTGCGAGCGCCCGTCGCACGGATCGCTGACGAAGGCCGCAAACGGGATCCCGCCGTTGCGGGTGATCTCCTTCGCCGCCGCCTGCATCTGCATGCCGATTTCCCAGTGCCCGGTGTGGTAGCCCAGCGCAACCGGGCGTCCGTCCCCGGCGCGAATACCGCCCTGGGTACCGATAATCAGCACCTCTTTGCCGGTCAGCTTGTTGGCGTCCCAGCCCATCCCGGCGTTCTGCGTCATGCCGAACAGGTTGCCGCTGGGGGATTCCATCAGCATCTGCGGGGTCAGCGGCAGAGCGCCCTGCGGCCCCGCCGCGTGGGTGATCACCGCATAAAACGCATCGTCCTGCGGGGTGAAAATTTTCTCAATGGTCATCGTTATCGTCCGGCTCAGCAGAGCTTGAGCTGTTGCAGCAGGGTTTTCAGCTGCGCCTTACGCGGCTCGTCCAGCGGCGTGGCGGGCGGCAGCACGTGCGTGGAGACAGGACGACCACAAAGCACGATCGCCTCTTTAATGACGTTCACAAACGGCGTATCCAGCTGATACATCTGCGGGATTTGCAGCAGGGTCTGATGATACTCAGCCGCTTTCGCCACGTCTTTATCCCGCCAGGCTTTCAGAAGATCCACCGACACCTGCGGGGCGAAGTTGCCGCTCGCCGAAATCGCCCCGTCGCCGCCGAGCAGCAGGGTATTAAACAGATGATCGTCGTAGCCGCACAGCACGGTGAAGTGCGGATGAGCGGCTTTAACGGTGAGGATCATGCTGCGCAGGTGGGCGACGGAGTCGATGGTGTCTTTGATGCCGATAATATTGCTGCGCGAATCGGCAAGGGTTTTCACCAGCGCCGGAGTCAGATCCTGCCCGGTCAGCGCCGGGAAGTTATAGAGCATCACCGGCAGCGTGACGCTGTCGGCCACCTGCTCGAAATAGCGGATCAGGTTCGCTTCCGACACCTTCCAGTAGTAGGGGTTGATCACCACGATGCCGTCCGCGCCCGCCTGCTGCGCGTGCTGGCTGAGTTCAATGGTTTCCCGGGCGTTGGTGCCGCCGGTGCCGATCAGCACCGGCACACGACGATCGACATGATCGATAGCAAAGCGGGCAATGGTTTTACGCTCTTCGGCGCTGAGCTGGGAGAACTCGCCGCCGCTGCCCAGGAAGAACAGGCCGTCAACGCCTGCTTTGATGAGATCGTCGATCAGCGCGGCGGTGCCCTGCTCATCAAGCTGGCCGTCGGCGGTAAAAATGGTGGAGACAGGGGGAATGATTCCCGTGAACAACGCGGACTGCGGCATAAGATCTCCTTGTTGAATCATTTTGTTCTACATTATAGAACAGCGTTCATTAATTTAACGATCATACTATGACGCAGAAAAAGGGGAGGTAAATGGGAGATGAGGAGGGAGTGCGGGAAGTTTAAGCTGGATCACATTATGCGTGGGTGCGGTCTGGTGCCCCAGCCCTCTCCCGGTGGGAGAGGGCTGGGGTGAGGGGAAATTACTCCACCAGCATTTTAACAACCACTTTTCTGACCTTAGCAGGCTCCCCCACCGCGCACAGCGGCTTATGCACTTCACCCGGCCAGAACACCACAAAATCCCCTTCGCTCAGCACCACGGTTTTCTCCTGCTCGCCTTCCGGCAGGAACGCGATGTCTTTATCCGCCAGCCAGTCGGTGTCCGGCGTGCCGTGCGGCAGGGTGCTGAACGTCATCCCTTCCTGGCCCTTCAGCACAATCTGGATATCCAGATAGCGCGCGTGGTACTCGGCGCGGCGCTCGGCGAACGGCTGGGCCATGTCTTCTGACACAAGATAAAACAGGCTGTTGCCGTTGATGTCATGCTTCCCGAGCGGCGTGGCGTCGGTGACATGGGCTTTAACGTGCTCAATGGCCTGGCGCAGCGCGTCAGGCAGCCAGGACTGCAGATGGTGAATGTTGCCGATAATCATGGGAAACCTCTCGATGTAAAACAACGTTTCATTTTTGTCTTTTATACGAGAGTTAAGCCTGCCATACCAGCCCTTTTTCGACGAGGCTTGCGCGAGCGCATGTTTATTGGGAAAGGTGTTAACCCGCTGTTAATCCTGCCCAGGCAATTATGCAGCGGTTATGCATAACCTCATTTCGAGCGCGCTAAAGTTCTCACATAACCCACTGAAATAAAGAGCTTAATAACAAAACCCGCTGCCGTATCACATTTTACGACTTTGATAATTTCCGTTATAAGCCCATAATTATTTATGGATTTTCCTTAAGTCAAAAATAGTTAATTATCATTATTGCATAGACATTCTTGCCATTTCATTTAATCGTTTAAAATCAAATGGATAACCAATAATTACAAAATGTATAATTCTACAAAATAATAACAACCTCAAATAATGCCACCGGATCCTGCTTAGCTATTCAACTCCCAATAATATGAAATTAATCATTATCTGATGCGAATCATGCAAATGAAAACAAACTCATTAATATCCATTTTCGCGTGAGCAATATCACATTACGGATTATTTAACTGCCTAGTATAAATCACGAAATCAATTGAGCTTAGCCGCCATGTAATTAAACACATCACATGGCGCATGCCCTTTTTATTCTGAAAAACAGTTAAAGGAATAATTATGGAAAAGCATTACGTCGGTTCTGAAATTGGTCAATTGCGTAGCGTTATGCTGCACCGCCCTAATTTAAGCCTGAAGCGGTTAACGCCCTCAAACTGTCAGGAACTGTTATTTGATGATGTACTGTCGGTTGAACGGGCGGGTGAGGAGCATGACATCTTCGCCAACACGCTGCGCGAGCAGGGGGTGGAAGTCCTGCTGTTGACCGACCTGCTCACGCAAACCCTTGATATCGCAGAAGCGAAAGCCTGGCTTCTTGAAACGCAAATCTCCGATTATCGCCTCGGGCCAACCTTTGCCGGCGACGTGCGCGGCTGGCTGGCGGATATGCCGCACCGTGAACTGGCGCGGCGATTAAGCGGGGGATTAACTTACGGCGAAATTCCGGCAGCCATTAAAAATATGGTAGTGGATACCCACACGGCGAATGATTTTATTATGAAGCCGCTGCCGAACCACTTATTTACCCGCGATACCTCCTGCTGGATTTATAACGGCGTGTCCATTAACCCGATGGCGAAACCCGCCCGCCAGCGTGAAACCAATAATCTGCGCGCGATATATCGCTGGCACACGGCATTTGCCGACGGCGATTTTATTAAGTATTTCGGCGACGAGAATATTAATTACGACCACGCCACCTTAGAAGGCGGCGACGTACTGGTGATTGGCCGCGGCGCGGTATTGATCGGCATGTCTGAACGCACGACCCCGCAGGGCGTGGAGTTCCTCGCCAACAGCCTGTTCAAACACCGCCAGGCCGAACGCGTGATCGCCGTTGAGCTGCCGAAACATCGCTCCTGCATGCACCTCGACACGGTGATGACCCACATCGACGTGGATACTTTCTCCGTCTATCCGGAAGTGGTGCGCAAAGACGCCCAGTGCTGGACGCTCACGCCGGACGGACGCGGCGGCCTGCTGCGCACGCAGGAAACCGACCTGCTGCACGCCATTGAGAAAGCCCTCGGCATTAACCAGGTCCGCCTGATCACCACCGGCGGCGACGCTTTTGAAGCGGAACGCGAGCAGTGGAACGACGCCAACAACGTCCTGACTATCCGCCCCGGCGTGGTGATCGGCTACGAGCGCAACGTCTGGACCAACGAGAAGTACGACAAAGCGGGCATCACCGTGCTGCCGATCCCCGGCGACGAGCTGGGACGCGGCCGCGGCGGCGCGCGCTGCATGAGCTGCCCACTGGAACGCGACGGAATTTAAGGAGCCATCATGGAACGAAAACCCACTCTGGTTGTGGCCCTGGGCGGCAACGCGCTGCTCAAGCGCGGCGAGCCGCTGGAAGCGGATATCCAGCGCCAGAACATCAAGCAGGCCGCCCGCATCATCGCCGGATTAACAGAACAGTGGCGCGTGGTGCTGGTGCACGGCAACGGGCCGCAGGTCGGGCTGCTGGCATTGCAGAACAGCGCCTACGACAAAGTGACGCCCTACCCGCTGGACGTTCTCGGCGCGGAAAGTCAGGGGATGATCGGCTACATGCTCCAGCAGGCGCTGAAAAACAATCTGCCACAGCGCGAGGTGAGCGTCCTGCTCACGCAGGTAGAGGTGGACGCCGCCGACCCGGCCTTCAGCAACCCGACCAAATACATCGGCCCGGTGTACAGCGAAGCGCAGGCGAAAGCGCTGGCCGCAGAAAAAGGCTGGACGTTCAGGGCCGACGGCACCTATTTCCGCCGCGTGGTGCCCTCTCCGCAACCGAAGCGCATCGTCGAGAGCGATGCCATCACGGCGCTGATCCAGCGTGACCACCTGGTGATCTGCAACGGCGGCGGCGGCGTGCCGGTAGTGGAAAACGCCAACGGCTATCACGGCGTTGAGGCGGTGATCGACAAAGACCTCTCCGCCGCCCTGCTGGCGCGTCAGATCGAGGCCGACGCCCTGCTGATCCTCACCGATGCCGACGCGGTGTACCTCGACTGGGGCAAGCCGACCCAGCGCCCGCTGGCGCAGGTGACGCCGGAATTGCTTAAAGACATGCCGTTCGACGCCGGATCGATGGGGCCGAAAGTGGCCGCCTGCCGCGAATTTGTTGAGGCCTGCAACGGCATTGCCGGGATCGGCGCGCTGGCCGACGGCGCGGAGATCCTGGCGGGCGAGAAAGGCACGCTGATTCGTAACTGATCACTCATTTTAAAAAGGATTTACCCATGACCATCAACCTGAAAAACCGCAACTTCCTCAAACTGCTGGACTACACCCCGGCGGAAATTCAGTACCTGATCGACCTCGCCATCGAGCTGAAGGCGGCCAAAAAAGCCGGGCGCGAGAAGCAAACCCTGGTCGGGAAAAACATCGCCCTGATCTTTGAAAAAACTTCCACCCGCACCCGCTGCGCTTTCGAAGTGGGCGCGTTTGACCAGGGCGCGCAGGTTACCTACCTCGGCCCAAGCGGGTCGCAGATCGGCCATAAAGAGTCGATGAAAGACACCGCCCGCGTGCTGGGCCGCATGTATGACGGCATCGAATACCGCGGCTACGGCCAGGCCATCGTCGAGGAGCTCGGAGAATACGCGGGCGTGCCGGTGTGGAACGGCCTGACCGACGAGTTTCACCCAACGCAAATTCTCGCTGACCTGATGACCATGCTGGAGCACTCCCCGGGCAAAACCCTGCCGGAGTTAAGCTTTGCCTATCTCGGCGACGCGCGGAATAACATGGGCAACTCCCTGATGGTCGGCGCGGCCAAGATGGGGATGGATATCCGCCTCGTGGCACCGAAATCCTTCTGGCCGGAAGCCGGGCTGGTTGAGCAGTGCCGCGCCATCGCCAAAGAAACGGGCGCACGCATCACCCTCACCGACGACGTGGAAGAAGGCGTGCACGGCACCGATTTCCTCTACACCGACGTGTGGGTCTCCATGGGCGAGCCGAAGGAGGCCTGGGCCGAGCGCGTCAGCCTGATGAAGCCGTATCAAATCAACGCGGACGTCATGAAGGCCACCGGCAACCCGAACGTCAAGTTCATGCACTGCCTGCCCGCGCTCCACAACGAGCACACCAAAGTGGGCCGCGAGATCGAGATGGCGTACGGCCTGAAGGGGCTGGAGGTGACGGAAGAGGTCTTTGAATCACCGAACTCCATCGTCTTTGACGAAGCAGAAAACCGCATGCACACCATTAAGGCGGTCATGGTGGCGACACTCGGCGACTAATCACCGCCCGGCGCGCCGCGGGGTGCGCCGGGTTTCAGGAGAACATCATGGGCAAGTTCAAGTTTCCCTCCGCTTACACCATTCTCTTTTTTCTGATTGCCGTGGTTGCCGTGCTGACGTGGATTGTTCCGGCCGGGCAGTACCATATGGCGATGAACGAGGCGCTCGGCAAAGAGGTGCCGGTTGCCGGCACCTATGCGCACGTGGCATCGCACCCGCAGGGGCTGGTGTCGGTGCTGATGGCCCCGATAGCCGGACTGTACGATCCGGAATCCGGCCAGGCCGGGGCGATCGACGTTGCGCTGTTTATCCTGATCATCGGGGGATTTCTCGGGATCGTCACCAAAACCGGGGCAATTGACGCCGGGATCGAGCGCGTCACCACTAAGCTGCGCGGGCGCGAAGAGTGGATGATCCCGATCCTGATGGCGCTGTTTGCCGCAGGCGGCACGATTTACGGCATGGCCGAAGAGTCGCTGCCCTTCTATACCTTACTGGTGCCGGTGATGCTGGCGGCGCGGTTCGATCCCGTGGTTGCCGCGTCCACCGTACTGCTCGGGGCGGGGATCGGCACGCTCGGCTCTACTATTAACCCGTTCGCGACGGTGATCGCAGCCAACGCCGCCGGGATCCCCTTCACCAATGGGATCATGCTGCGCATCGCGCTGCTGGTCATCGGCTGGATCATCTGCGTGGCGTGGGTGATGCGCTATGCCCGTAAGGTGCGCAAAGATCCGTCGCTGTCGATCGTGGCGGATAAACAGGAGGAGAACCTCGCCCACTTCCTCGGCAACAAGGGCGAGCAGTCGCTGGAATTTACCCCGGTGCGCAAACTCATCCTGGTGATTTTCGCCCTCGCCTTCGCGGTGATGATCTACGGCGTGGCGGTGCTGGGCTGGTGGATGGCGGAGATCTCGGCGGTGTTCCTCGCCAGCGCCATTATCGTTGGGCTTATCGCCCGCATGAGCGAAGAGGAGCTGACGTCGACGTTTATCAACGGCGCGCGAGATTTGCTGGGCGTCGCGCTGATTATCGGCATCGCGCGCGGTATCGTAGTGATTATGGATAAGGGCATGATTACCCACACCATTTTGCACAGCGCCGAGGGGATGGTCACCGGATTGTCGACGGTGGCGTTCATTAACGTGATGTACTGGCTGGAGGTGGTGCTGTCGTTTCTTGTGCCTTCTTCGTCCGGCCTGGCCGTTCTGACGATGCCGATCATGGCGCCCCTTGCCGATTTCGCTAACGTCAACCGCGACCTGGTGGTTACGGCTTACCAGTCGGCGTCCGGCATCGTTAACCTTATCACCCCCACCTCTGCCGTCGTGATGGGCGGGCTGGCTATCGCCCGCGTGCCCTACGTGCGTTATCTGAAATGGGTCGCGCCGCTGCTGGGGATTTTGACGGTGGTGATTATGGTGGCGTTAAGCCTGGGCGCGTTGTTGTGATTTGCCGGATGGCGCTGCGCTCATCCGGCCTACGGATCGGTGCGGTGCCACCGGTTATTTCGGGAACTGATATGGGAACTATGATGGATTACGAAGAGTACTCTCCCAAAGAGCAACTACAGCTAACGGTCTGCCAGCGTCTGATCGCGGAAAAGAGCTATCTCTCTCAGGAAGAGATCCGCCGCGACTTGCAGGAGCGGGGTTTTGAGACCATCAGCCAGTCCACCGTTTCACGTCTGCTCAAGCTGCTTGGCGTCATAAAAATTCGCAATGCCAAAGGGCTAAAGATTTATTCGCTGAATCCCCAGCTGCGCCCTGCCCCCGACGCCGCGCGCACCGTCTCCGAAATGGTGGTGAGCGTGGAGCACAATAGCGAATTTATCCTTATTCATACCGTTGCCGGATATGGCCGCGCGGTGGCGCGTATTCTGGATTATCACCAGTTACCGGAAATTTTAGGCGTGGTGGCGGGAAGCAGTATCGTCTGGGTCGCGCCCCGGGTGGTGAAGCGTACCGCGCTGGTGCATAAGCAAATTAATTATTTACTCAGAATGCATTAGTATTCATAAAGAACCGTTTGCATTGAGTAAAGCGTGCATTAAATCGCTTGATCCCATAAACGAGCTGCGTATAATGCCCGACAATTTGCCGGGAGGAAGCATGGTCAAGCGTGTACGACATAACGTCTTACCGCGTCTGAAATCAGACGCTGGCCTGCCGTTTTTCTTCCCGTTGCTAAACCTATTCCCAGAGCCCCTCATTTGAGGGGCTTTTTTTTGCCCGGCGTCAGGAGATAAACATGAATCCGCTTTATCAAAAACACATCATTTCCATAAACGACCTCAGCCGCGAAGAGCTGGAACTGGTTCTGGAAACCGCGGCAAAACTGAAGGCCAATCCGCAGCCGGAGCTGCTGAAGCACAAGGTGATCGCGAGCTGTTTCTTTGAAGCCTCGACGCGCACCCGCCTCTCCTTTGAAACCTCCATGCACCGCTTGGGCGCGAGCGTGGTGGGCTTCTCGGACAGCAGCAACACGTCGCTGGGCAAAAAAGGCGAAACCCTGGCGGATACCATTTCAGTGATCAGCACCTACGTTGACGCGATTGTGATGCGTCATCCGCAGGAGGGCGCGGCGCGTCTGGCGACCGAGTTTTCCGGCGGCATTCCGGTGCTGAACGCCGGTGACGGCGCCAACCAGCATCCGACGCAGACCCTGCTGGACCTGTTCACCATTCAGGAGACCCAGGGCACGCTTGAAAATCTGAACATCGCCATGGTCGGTGACCTGAAGTACGGTCGCACCGTCCACTCCCTGACCCAGGCGCTGGCGAAATTTAGCGGCAACCGCTTCTTCTTCATCGCCCCGGACGCGCTGGCGATGCCGCAGTACATCCTCGACATGCTGGACGAGAAAGGCATTACGTGGAGCCTGCACGCCAGCATCGAAGAGGTGGTGGGCAACGTGGATATTCTCTATATGACCCGCGTGCAGAAAGAGCGTCTGGATCCGTCCGAATACGCCAACGTGAAGGCGCAGTTCGTGCTGCGCGCCAGCGATCTCGACGGCGCACGCTACAACATGAAGGTGCTGCACCCGCTGCCGCGCATCGATGAGATTGCCACCGACGTGGATAAAACGCCGCACGCCTGGTACTTCCAGCAGGCCGGGAACGGCATCTTCGCTCGCCAGGCGTTACTGGCACTGGTTCTGAATCGCGAATTAGCTCTGTAAGGGGAGACGACCATGACACACGATAACAAACTCCAGGTTGAAGCCATCAAGCGTGGCACCGTGATTGACCACATCCCTGCGCAGGTGGGCTTTAAGCTGCTGACGCTGTTCAAACTGACCGAAACCGACCAGCGCATCACCATCGGGCTGAACCTGCCGTCCGGCGAAATGGGCCGTAAAGATCTTATCAAGATCGAGAACACCTTCCTGACCGACGAGCAGGTCAACCAGCTGTCGCTGTACGCGCCGGACGCCACGGTTAACCGCATCGACGATTACGACGTGGTGGGCAAATCCCGCCCGAGCCTGCCGGAGCGCATCGAAAGCGTGCTGGTCTGCCCGAACAGCAACTGCATCAGCCACGCCGAGCCGGTTTCGTCCAGCTTTGCAGTGAAAAAGCGCGCCAATGACATCGCGCTCAAATGCAAATACTGCGAAAAAGAGTTTTCCCATTATGTGGTGCTGGCCAACTAATTGAGGTTGGTAATGAAATCCCGGCTGTTATAATGGCCGGGAACATTCTTAACGCTGTAATTCTGGAGAAAAAATGAGCAAAGCACTCGCGACGGAAAATGCACCAGCGGCTATCGGCCCATACGTTCAGGGCGTTGATCTGGGCAGCATGATCATCACCTCTGGCCAGATCCCGGTAAACCCGAAAACCGGTGAAGTACCGGCCGACGTGGCGGCGCAGGCGCGTCAGTCGCTGGAAAACGTGCAGGCTATCGTTGAATCTGCAGGCCTGAAAGTGGGTGATATCGTCAAAACGACGGTGTTCGTGAAAGATCTGAACGACTTCGCCACCGTTAACGCCACTTACGAAGCGTTCTTCACCGAGCACAACGCCACCTTCCCGGCGCGCTCCTGCGTGGAAGTGGCGCGTCTGCCAAAAGACGTGAAAATTGAAATTGAAGCGATCGCCGTACGTCGTTAATACATTTCAATAAACAGAAGGCAGCTCGGGCTGCCTTTTTTATTTCGGTTATTTTTACTCTCCGGGTAAAATGACACAGAGCCAGATCCATTATTAGACTCTCCCTCGCCTAGTAATATTCTCTAATAATGGATGAGTAATGAAACTTTCAAAAATTGCACTTGCCCTCGCAACAGTGACCGTTGCATCTTCGGCATTTGCTCACGGATATATTGAATCTCCTGCCAGCCGCGCCTATATGTGTAAGCTGGGTCAAAATATTGATTGCGGCTCCGTGCAGTATGAACCGCAGAGCGTAGAGAAAACCTCCGGCTTCCCGACCGGGGCAGAGCCAGCAGACGGACACCT
This sequence comes from Enterobacter sp. 04-C-12-SI-ECC, assembly GCF_047530715.1. Lineage (NCBI taxonomy): Bacteria > Pseudomonadati > Pseudomonadota > Gammaproteobacteria > Enterobacterales > Enterobacteriaceae > Enterobacter > Enterobacter sp. 04-C-12-SI-ECC. The sequence continues at coordinate 34,415 of NZ_JBLKDI010000029.1, read as the reverse complement.
CGCCAGCGCGGGTATCTCTCAATATTCACAGCTGGATAAGCAGAGCCTGAATGCGTGGACTAAAAACCCGATGACCGCGGGCCCGCATGAATTTGTCTGGCACCATACTGCGCCGCATAAAACCACCAACTGGCGTTATTACATTACCAAACAAAACTGGGATCCAAATAAACCGCTAACTCGCGATCAGTTTGAATTAACCCCGTTCTGTACAATTAACGGAAATAGCCAGGCGCCAGCCGTAACTAAATCCATGACCTGTAATGTTCCTGAACGCACAGGTTATCAGGTAATTTACGGCGTATGGGAAATTGCAGATACCACAAACAGCTTCTATCAGGCTATCGACGTTGATTTCGGGAATGGCGGCAACGTTACCCCGGACGAAACGCCTGCGGTTGTGTCCGAGTGGAGCAAAACCCTGAGCGGCCAGATTGCCGGTAATAACCTGAACGTGGGCGATAAAGTTATCGCACGCTTCTTCGACGCCCACGGCGAAGTGACCGCCATGCGCACCGAGATGACCATCGGCTCTGCTGAACAAGGCGACGCTAACCAGTGGTCCTACGATCTGGCGCAGAAGATCAACACCGCGCAGCACGACGTGCGCGTCGGTGTGAAGGATGAAGCCGGTGACATCAGCCCGGTTCACGGCGCCAACAGCGTATTCGTGAAAGACGGCAGCACGCTGCAGTCCGTTGCTATCTCTTATGAAGAGCAAAAAGCGCAGGTGAATGAGACCATTGCCGTTACCGATCTGCAATACAGCAAAATCGAACATGGCAACGCGACCGTGACCTTCCACGTGAATACGCAGGGCGACGTGAATTTTGAAGCACACGTGATGAACCACCACGGTGCGGAAAAAGGCTACCTGAAGCAGGACATGAACAACAGCAATCAGGACGTCACCATGACCCTGACCGACGTGACCGCCGGCCACCACATGCTGAAATACTACGCGACCAATAAAGACGGCACCCTGTTCGCGCAGGACGTCCTGAACCTGATGCTGGAAGGCGATGCCGCTGCGGATAGCACCGGCCACCACGACTTTACCTTCCCGGACAATATCGCGTCGTACAAGGCAGGTACCGTGGTGCTTCAGCCTAAAGACGGTAAGACCTACGAATGTAAGCCTTTCCCGTACAGCGGCTTCTGCGTGCAGTACAGCCCAACCGCAAACCAGTATGAGCCAGGCGTTGGCGCACACTGGAAAGAGGCGTGGGTTCTGAAGAACTGAGTGGCCTTTATGCCCGGCGGCACTTCGTTTGCCGGGCCTACACCACGTAGGCCCGGTAAGCGCAGCGCCACCGGGCATGTGTGTTACTGATTTCGCGTGGCGCGTAGCAGCGTCTCCAGCGGATAGACCGCCGCAATCACCACCTCATCCTGCACCTTCGCCGCGCTGTCCAGTTCGCTCTGGATCGACGCGATCTCTTTGTCGTCCAGCGTCCCCTGACGCGCCACCAGATCCGTCAGCCTCAGGCCAATCGAGGCCAGCTTATCCACCTCCAGAATGACCGGCTTAATGGCCTTCAGCTGATAGCTGTTTTCGCACAAGGCCAGCACGTCGCTGGTGTTGTTCTGCCAGCGGTTAAAGACGTGGCGCAGCGCCTCGGCGCTCTCCGTGTCTTCCGCGTCGCTCACCAGGCGGTCCACCCACTTGTGCATCTGACGCACGGTAGCGCTTTCGGCGTTCAGCGCATCTGCAAGTCTGTTAAGCGGCTCAAACTGATGGTAGTTTCCGGCCTGGAACTTCAGGTGCTGGCGGGTGTAATACTGGGCCGGCTCGAGCGCCTGGGCGAGGATTTGCAGCGGCAGGGTGTCCGCACTGTTAGCGAGGCGCGTGAACTGCACCTGCTGCTGGGTATGCTGCTGCAGCCCGACGGAAACCGTCGACCAGCTGTCCATCGCCTGCAGGCGGGTATACATGTTATCGACGTCGTTGACGTCCTGCGCGGACCACAGCCGCTCCGCCACCGCAAAGGCGCGCGGCCACAGGCGGATGTCCAGCACCGGCGCGACCACGTTTTCCGCCCACAGCGCGGCTTCGCCGCCGAGCAGGTTGGCCTGATTCGCCACGTCCGGCACGACCGGAGGGGTACCTTTCGGCACGTCGTCCAGACGCGCGCCGCTAATCGGGTAGCGGGTGTTTCCCACCAGGAAATAGCCGGTGAGTTTGTCGTTATCAACGTTGACCACCGGGCGCGTTTCACCCATCCAGGTGTCGACGGTAAAGGTCACCTGGTTGTCGTCGCGCCACTGAATGTTATTCACCGCCCGACGCGATTTCCCGGCAAAATCAATAAAACCGCGCCAGCCGGCGTCGCCTTTCACCAGCGTAAAGCTGCCTTCCACCGGCTTGCCCTTCAGGCGCGGCATGGAGAAAGCCCAGCTCTGGACGCTGTCGGTGTCCGCTATCACGTCCACGCCATTCAGCCCCTGCGGCACGATTTCGTTGCGGTAGTGATAGGCGGTGGACTGGGGCTGGTCGAGGTAGAAGCCGGTTGAGAGAATGCCCTTATAGCCATTCTGCGCCAGCTGCCCCAGCGCGTCCTGTCCCTGCCAGGACTGGATCAGAATGCTTTTCGGCAGATCGGGATGGTAGATCTCGTCCCAGCCGACCATCTGCCGGTGGTGCTTCTCAAGGATCGTCTCCAGCTTGCGGTTGAAATACGCCTGCAGCGCGTGGCTATCCGCCAGTTTATTGTCGCGCATAAATCTCTGGATCGCCGCGTTTGCCTTCCACTGGCTGTCGTCCACCTCATCGCCGCCAATATGCAGATACGGATCGGGGAAGATCGCCGCCAGTTCGCTGACCATCGCGTCGGCGAAGGTGTAGGTCGCCTCTTTGGTGGGATCCAGCACAGGCTTTAGTACGCCCCAGTGGCGCTCCATAGCGTACGGCCCCGGCGCGCTCATCAGTTCTGGATAGGCGACGGCAATCGCTGAGGCGTGGCCCGGCATATCGATTTCCGGCACCACGCGTATGCCGCGTTCGGCAGCGTAACGCACAATCTCACGCATCTGCTCAGGGGTGTAGAACAGCCCGTCGCTGGCAAGTTGGGTTAATTTTGGATAACGCTTCGAGGTAAAGCGCCAGCCCTGATCGTCAGTCAGATGCCAGTGCAGGACGTTGAGCTTGGCCGCAGCCATGCCGTCGATCTGACGTTTGATATCGGGTAACGGGATGAAATGGCGCGCCGAATCGAGCAGCAGCCCGCGCCACGGGAAGCGCGGCGAATCGTCGATGGTAACCCATGGAATCGAAGTGTTTTCGGCACCGTTCTGCATCAGCTGGAGCAAGGTTTCCATTGCGCGAAATGCGCCAAAGCGGGTGTTAGCGGAGATGTTCACGCCGTTGGCATCCACTATGAGTTTGTAGCTCTCATCGCTGTCCGGCAGCGGCTGCGGCTTCACCTTTTTAGCGATGGCGATGCGGATGGTCGGCTTGTCAGGTTTTTCGGCCTGCGGCTGTAGCGTCCAGCCGGTTTGCAGCGCAATGCGCTGGCGCAGGCGGTTGACCGCGTCCCCCAGATCGTCGCCGCTGACGCTCACGGAGAGTTGATTGTTAAGCACCAGCGCGCCCTGCGTCGTCGGGCGTTCAACCTTCGCAGGCCAGGGCATCAGGGGAAGATCGCCTGCCGGCGCGGCAAAAGCGGAGGCGCCGAGCATAAGCCCGGCGGTTAAGAGACTGTACCGTAACATGAATGTTCCTTATCTGACGGGCCAAATACAGGCAAAACATTCTGTTAACATGCGTACAAATTGTCGTCAAGCGAATGCGCCGACGGAGATCACAGGTTGTTGAATTTGGGAGGAAAGCCAGATGCCGGGTGGCGGCTTCGCCTTACCCGGCCTACGTTTGGATTGTGGCAAAATGAGCTTACTGCCACCCATATCGACGCGCATAGAATCCTTTCACCATCTGCGTCAGCACCATATAGCCCGCGAGGATCGCCACCAGCCATGGGAAGTAGCTCAGCGGCAGCGCCTGCAGTTGGAGGTAACCTGCCAGCGGTGAGAACGGCAGCGCGATACCCAGCGCCATCACAATGCCCGTCATCACAATCAGCGGCCACGCGGCACGGCTCTGGATGAACGGAATGCGGCGGGTGCGGATCATATGCACAATCAGCGTCTGGGACAGCAGCCCTACCACGAACCAGCCGGACTGGAACAGCGTCTGGTGTTCCGGCGTGTTGGCGTGGAACACAAACCACATCAGGCAGAATGTCAGAATGTCGAAGATGGAGCTGATCGGCCCAAAGAACAGCATGAAGCGTCCCAGATCGGCCGGGTTCCAACGCTGCGGCTTCTGGATTTGCTCGTCATCAACGTTATCAAACGGGATCGCTACCTGAGAGACATCGTACATCAGGTTCTGGATCAGCAGGTGCAGCGGCAGCATCGGCAGGAACGGCAGAAACGCGCTCGCCACCAGCACGCTGAAGACGTTACCGAAGTTGGAGCTGGCGGTCATTTTGATGTACTTGAGCATGTTGGCGAAGGTGCGACGCCCTTCGATGACGCCCTCCTCCAGCACCATCAGGCTCTTTTCCAGCAGGATGATATCCGCCGCTTCACGGGCGATATCCACGGCGCCGTCCACGGAGATGCCAATGTCCGCCGCACGCAGCGCGGGCGCATCGTTGATGCCGTCGCCCATAAAGCCCACCACGTGCCCTTCACGACGCAGCAGCGTCACAATGCGCTCTTTGTGCATCGGCGTCAGGCGGGCAAACAGCGTCGTGCGCTGGGCAAGCTGCGCCAGTTCGTCGTCGGTGAGGTGCTCAATGTCGCTCCCCACCACCACGTCGCCCGCGTCCAGCCCCACTTCGTGACACACTTTGGCCGCCACCAGCTCGCTGTCGCCGGTGAGAATTTTGACGGTGATGCCGCTCGCCTTCAGCGCCTTCAGCGCCGGTGCGGTGGTCTCTTTCGGCGGATCGAGGAATGCGATGTAACCCTCGAGGATCAAATCGGATTCGTCGATACGCTGATAGTCCCCCTCCCGCGCGGGCAGGAATTTGCTCGCCACCGCCACCACGCGCAGCCCCTGACGGTTCAGGTTGTCGGTGACGCGCTTGATGCGGCGCAGCATGGTGTCGTCCAGCGGCACGATCTCCCCGTTATGGCGAACCTGCGTGGAGACGTTCAGGATCTCCTGCAGCGCGCCTTTGCAGATCAGCTGGTGCACGTCCGGCTGCTCGCTGACCACCACCGACATGCGGCGGCGCTCGAAGTCGAACGGGATTTCGTCCACCTTCTGCCAGCGGCCGGAGAGCGTACGGGCGGCCTCCTCGTCCACGCCTTCCAGCACCGCCACGTCGAGCAGGTTTTTCAGCCCGGTCTGGTAGTGGCTGTTCAGCCACGCGCTGTGGAGCACGCGCTCGCTGGTTTTACCGGCGATGTCGGTGTGGTTCTCCAGCACGATTTTATCCTGTGTCAGGGTGCCGGTTTTATCGGTGCAGAGAATGTCCATCGCGCCAAAGTTCTGGATGGCGTCGAGGTGTTTGACGATCACCTTTTGTTTAGAGAGTTTGACCGCCCCGCGCGCCAGCGTGGAGGTAACGATCATCGGCAGCATTTCCGGCGTCAGGCCAACGGCCACGGAGAGCGCGAACAGCGCCGCTTCCCACCAGTCGCCTTTGGTGTAGCCGTTGATCAGCAGGACAATCGGCGTCATGACCATCATAAAGCGGATCAGCAGCATGCTGACGCGGCCAATGCCTTTCTGGAACGCATTCGGCTCGCTCTCCTGCTCGCTGACGCGCCCGGCCAGCTGCCCAAACCAGGTGTTGCCGCCGGTGGCGGTGACAATTGCCTGCGCCGTGCCGCTGACCACCGTGGTGCCCATAAAGCACAGGGTGTCGCACTCGAGCGGGTTCATCTGCTGCGGGTCGCGGCTGCGCGATACCTTCTCAACGGGCAGGGACTCCCCGGTCAGGGAGGCCTGCGCCACGAACAGATCCCGCGCCTGGATGATGCGTAAATCCGCCGGGATCATGTCTCCCGCCGCCAGCTTCACCAGATCGCCCGGCACCAGCTGGTCAATAGGCAGTTCCACCCAGGCGTTTTCGCCGAGGTCGTTAATCACGCGCGAGACGGTCGCGGTGTTGCTGACCATCGCTTTCAGGGCGTCCGCCGCTTTGGTGGAGCGGGCTTCCTGAATGAAGTTCAGCAGCGTGGAGATACCCACCATCAGGGCAATCACGCCCGCGGCAAAGAGATCTTCCGTCGCGTAAGAGATAATGCCGAGTACGGTCAGCAGCAGGTTGAACGGGTTGCGGTAGCAGAGCCACAGGTGCACCCACCACGGAGAGGGCTTCTGCGCCGGGATCTGGTTATCGCCGTGCACGGCGCGGATTTTTTCCACTTCAGACGCGTTCAGCCCTTCCGGATGGCCGCCAAAGGCGCGCCAGACTTCGTTTTCATCCATCGCCGCCACGTTCAGGCAGCGTTCGGTCAGGGACGCCGGGATCGCCGCTCCCGCCATGTTTTTGGCATTGGGCAGCGGATCGCGCTGAACAAGACGGTGTGGCAGATGGCGGCTCAGCAGCGCCTGCAGCTGCCGGGTGATATTTTTAAACATAGACATTCCTCCGCATCCGCCAGGCGGACGCAGCATTCCCTTCAGGCGTGGCAAAGCCGTACCTGTCAGGCACTCAATTTTTCAAGCAGGAACGTTTGGGACGTTGCTGCCTCACATTACCGGTGAGACAGCAAAAGCTGGCTTACCGGAAAGAACAAATTCTCCCGTTCAGGAGAGGTGCGGGATCGGGATCCATAAAGCCTCCGGTAAGTAAAAAAACAGGGTGTCGCCGCGCAGTATAAAGATTTAAGCGTACCCTTTGTGACGATTCGGGCGGTATTATACGCGCCTGCAAATAAACAGTACGTAAACCAGACTTTGCCCATAGCGAAATCGCGCTATAGCATTAGGCTCAATTGACCATTTTGTCGTTGTTACAGGGAAAACAGCATGCAGAACCGCCTTACAATTAAAGACATCGCGCGTTTAAGCGGCGTGGGGAAATCAACCGTCTCACGCGTGCTGAACAACGAAAGCGGCGTCAGCGAACGCACCCGCGAGCGCGTTGAGGCGGTCATGAATCAGCACGGTTTTTCCCCTTCCCGCTCCGCGCGCGCCATGCGCGGGCAGAGCGATAAAGTGGTTGCGATCATCGTTTCGCGTCTGGATTCCCTCTCCGAAAACCTCGCCGTTCAGACCATGCTGCCTGCCTTCTACGAGCAGGGCTATGATCCGATCATGATGGAGAGCCAGTTCTCGCCACAGCTGGTGGAAGAACATCTCGGCATGCTCCAGCGCCGTAACATTGACGGCGTGGTGCTGTTTGGTTTTACCGGCATTGACGAGGAGATGCTGAAACACTGGCAGCCGTCGCTGGTGCTGCTGGCGCGCGATGCCCACGGCTTTGCCTCCGTCTGTTATGACGATGAGGGAGCGATTATTACCCTGATGCAGCGTCTGTACGAAGAAGGCCACCGCCACATCAGCTATCTGGGCGTGCCGCACGCGGACGTTACCACCGGCAAGCGCCGCCACGAGGCCTATCTGGCCTTTTGCAAAAAGCACAATCTCCCTGCCGTGGCCTCCCTGCCGGGGCTGGGCATGAAGCAGGGCTACGAGCAGGTCGCCAGCGTCCTGACGCCGCAGACCACCGCGCTGGTGTGCGCCACGGACACCCTTGCGCTGGGTGCCTGCAAGTATCTTCAGGAGCAGCGCATTGATAACCTGCAGGTGGCGAGCGTCGGCAGCACGCCGCTGATGAAGTTCCTGCACCCTGAAATTATCACCGTCGATCCGGGCTACGCCGAGTCCGGCAGGCAGGCCGCCGCGCAGCTGATCGAGCAGATCAACGGGCGGAGCGAGCCGCGCCAGATCGTTATTCCTGCCCGTCTCTCATAACCCCCCCTGAATCGTTTATTGTGATCTTCGCCCGATTTCGGGAACGTTCCCATTTTCGCCGTCACGCTGAAGGAGTAGGCTTGCGCTCAGGTCATTACCCCCCTCAACATCTGTCATGAGGTTTCATGATGAGTAAAGTCAAACAAGCAGATATCGATCGGCTGATCGTCCTGGTCGGCGGCCGCGAAAACATCGCCACCGTCAGCCATTGCATTACCCGCCTGCGCTTCGTGCTGAACGATCCAGCCAAGGCCAACCCGAAGGCGATTGAAGAGCTTTCCATGGTGAAAGGCTGCTTCACCAACGCCGGACAGTTCCAGGTGGTGATTGGTACCGAAGTGGGCGATTACTATCAGGCTCTGCTGGCGACCACCGGACACTCTTCTGCCGATAAAGAGCAGGCGAAGAAGGCGGCGCGCCAGAATATGAAGTGGCACGAGCAGCTGATTTCCCACTTTGCAGAAATCTTCTTCCCGCTGCTGCCGGCGCTGATCAGCGGGGGCTTAATTTTGGGCTTCCGTAACGTCATCGGCGATGTGCCAATGAGCGACGGTAAAACCCTGGCGCAGATGTACCCAGCGCTGCAAAGCATCTATGACTTCCTGTGGCTGATTGGCGAAGCGATTTTCTTCTATCTGCCGGTGGGGATTTGCTGGTCCGCCGTGCGCAAGATGGGCGGTACGCCAATTCTCGGTATCGTACTGGGCGTCACGCTGGTCTCTCCGCAGTTAATGAACGCTTACTTACTTGGTCAGCAGGTGCCGGAAGTGTGGAACTTCGGCCTGTTTACCATCGCCAAGGTGGGCTATCAGGCGCAGGTCATTCCGGCCCTGCTGGCGGGTCTGGCGCTGGGCTTTATTGAGACGCGTCTGAAGCGCATCGTGCCGGATTACCTCTACCTGGTGGTGGTGCCGGTCTGCTCGCTGATCCTGGCCGTCTTCCTGGCGCACGCTTTTATCGGTCCGTTTGGCCGCATGATCGGCGACGGCGTGGCCTTCGCGGTGCGTCATCTGATGACCGGCAGCTTCGCGCCAATCGGTGCCGCGCTGTTTGGCTTCCTGTATGCCCCGCTGGTGATCACCGGCGTGCACCAGACCACGCTGGCCATCGATATGCAGATGATCCAGAGCCTCGGCGGTACCCCGGTCTGGCCGATTATCGCACTCTCTAACATTGCTCAGGCCTCTGCGGTGACCGGCATCATTATCGTTAGCCGTAAGCACAACGAGCGTGAGATCTCCGTTCCGGCGGCCATCTCCGCCTATCTCGGCGTCACCGAACCGGCGATGTACGGCATCAACCTGAAGTACCGCTTCCCGATGCTCTGCGCGATGATCGGCTCCGGCCTGGCGGGCCTGTTGTGCGGCCTGAACGGCGTGATGGCGAACGGGATTGGCGTCGGCGGCCTGCCGGGGATCCTCTCCATCCAGCCTACTTTCTGGCAGGTGTTTGCCCTGGCCATGGCGGTGGCGATTATCGTCCCCATGGCGCTCACCACCGTGGTTTACCAGCGTAAGTTCCGTCAGGGCACGCTGCAGATTGTTTAACTTCATCTTTCGGGGCGCAGTTGCGCCCCTTCGCATTTGCAGGAACGCACTATGAATACCCTTCCTCACTGGTGGCAGAACGGCGTCATCTACCAGATTTACCCAAAGAGTTTTCAGGACACCACCGGCAGCGGCACCGGCGATCTGCGCGGCGTGACGCAGCGGCTGGATTACCTGAAAACCCTCGGCATCGACGCCATCTGGCTGACGCCGTTTTATATTTCCCCGCAGGTGGATAACGGCTACGACGTGGCGAATTACACCGCCATCGACCCGTCCTTTGGCACGCTGGATGACTTTGACGAGCTGGTTGCCGAAGCGCACGAACGCGGCATTCGCATCGTGCTGGATATGGTGTTTAACCATACCTCCACGCAGCACGCCTGGTTCCGCGAGTCGCTGAACAAAGCGAGCCCGTACCGCCAGTTCTACATCTGGCGCGACGGCACGCCGGAGCAGCTCCCCAACAACTGGCGCTCCAAGTTTGGCGGCAACGCCTGGCGCTGGCACGCCGAGAGCGAGCAGTATTACCTGCACTTGTTCGCCCCAGAGCAGGCGGACCTCAACTGGGAAAACCCGGCGGTGCGCGCCGAGCTGAAAAAGGTATGCGAGTTCTGGGCCGATCGCGGCGTGGACGGCTTGCGTCTGGACGTGATTAACCTCATCTCTAAAGATCAGGATTTCCCGGACGACACCATTGGCGACGGTCGCCGCTTCTACACTGACGGCCCGCGCATCCACGAATATCTTCAGGAGATGAGCCGCGACGTCTTCACCCCGCGCAACCTGATGACGGTGGGCGAGATGTCGTCAACCTCGCTGGAGAACTGCCAGCAGTACGCGTCGCTCGACGGGCGCGAGCTGTCGATGACCTTTAACTTCCACCACCTGAAGGTGGACTACCCCGGCGGCGAAAAGTGGACGAAGGCAAAGCCGGACTTCGTGGCGCTGAAAACCCTCTTCCGTCACTGGCAGCAGGGCATGCACAACAAAGCCTGGAACGCGCTGTTCTGGTGTAACCACGACCAGCCGCGCATCGTGTCGCGCTTTGGCGACGAAGGGGAACACCGCGTTCACGCTGCAAAGATGCTCGGCATGGTGCTGCACGGCATGCAGGGCACGCCGTATATCTACCAGGGTGAAGAACTGGGCATGACCAACCCGCACTTCAGCCGCATCACCGACTACCGCGACGTGGAAAGCCTGAACATGTTCGCCGAACTGCGGGCCAACGGTCGCGATCCGGATGAACTCCTGGCGATTCTGGCGAGCAAGTCCCGCGATAATGGCCGTACGCCGATGCAGTGGGATGCCTCGCACAACGCGGGCTTTAGCGAGGGCGAACCGTGGATTGGCGTGTGCGACAACTATGAGACGGTGAACGCCCGCGCGGCGCTGGACGATGCGGATTCCGTCTTCTACACCTATCAGTCGCTGATTCGCCTGCGCAAAACCCTCCCGGTGCTGACGTGGGGAGATTATGAAGATCTTCTGCCGGAACATCCTTCCCTGTGGTGTTACCGCCGTCAGTGGCAAGGGCAGACGCTGATTGTAGTCGCGAACCTGAGCCGCGAGCGCCAGCAGTGGCAACCGGACCCGGTACAGGGCGCATGGCAGGTCGCACTCAGCAACTATGAGGACGTCCCCTCTCGTCCCGATACGCTGCAACTGCGCCCGTTTGAAGCCATCTGGTGGGTGCAGGAATAAACGTCAGGAGATACAGCATGCTGTATCTCCTTTTTTTATGTTTAGCGATACGCTAAATGTACGACGATAACTTTTACATCACGGCGTACCGAAAATAAAAATAGTCCTGCCAATTAAATAACCTCGGCAGGACATGATGAAAAAGACAATTATTAAAGTAACGTGTATTAGCGCATTATTATTGAGCACACAGGGATGGTGCGGAAATACGTCCGTCGACCTTCGCTTTGGCCATAATACGCGCTCTGACGTAAATGATTCTCGTATTAAGGTTATGCATCAGGCGGATAACGGTTTTTACTTCTCCGTTGAAGCCGCACAAAACCATAACGACACTTTTTTTGGTGATACCGACCGAAATAATCCCGATGATAAAGGGTTAACGGAGGCGGCACAGGAGATTGAAACGCGCTGGCGCTTCAATCTGGGCAATGGCTTTGCCGTTGCGCCTGGCATGGTGACGGTTTTCACCCCCAGTAATACCCACTATCGCCCCTTCATTCAGGGCTGGAAAGCGTTCGATAACGGTCTGAATCTTTCCGCCCGTTACCGTTATAACACCGTCAATGACGCGCACAGCGACAAAGAACTCGACGGCAGCGGCTATACCCGCCGTCAGTCACACCAGTTCGACATTTGGTTCGCGTACAACATTGGCAAATTCGGTATGTCCTACAACCCGCGCTTCCGCTGGCAGGATAATGTCGATCAGGGAACCGGGGATGATACCTACTGGGAGCATACCGTTGCGTTCAACTACCAGCTCGACGATGGCTGGACGCCTTACGTCGAGCTGGTGTCACTGGATAAAACCTATATCAACAATGACGGCAACCATGAAAATGATTATGCCGTACGTCTGGGGATTGTGAAGCAGCTCTGACGGCCTGACTACACCGTATCGTGCTGCAGCAGCCTGCAGCCGATACGGTCCACGGCGCTTAACAGTTCAAGCTGGCCCTCCCGCTGATACAGCGATACCGCGTTAATGTCGATCGATAACGGCCAGCATAGCGTTGAGATCGACGCCAGCGTCGCCCCCTGACGGGTAATTGCAATAATCTTTAAGCCCTTGCGCAGCGCGTTTCGCGCCATTTCTATCAGCGACTGTGTCTCCCCGGATTTGCTGATCAGCACCAGCGTCCCCTTCGATACCCTTGTCAGCTGGTGCATGTCATTCAAAATAAGATGCGGCAGGCTCGCCAGCGATAAAAAGCGCGACAGGTAGTTGAGGCTGGTAAGCGAGGCGCCGCGTGCGTACAGATAGATATGGCTGGAATGGATGAGCAGCCTGGACACCTCCGCCACAATGTCGTCCGCCTGCGGACCCGCGTCGGGCACTGCAGGCGCCGGGGTAAAATGATCGCGTAAAAAACGATACCGAAGCTCGGTATAGCTTTTATACCCCATTTTTTTACACACACGATTAACGGATGTTGTCGTTGTAAAGGTATCACGGGCAATCTCTTTTGCCGAAATATTAGAAATATTACACGCGTGATGCTGAATGTATTCAAATATCAAGCGTTCACTTCCCTGGAATGAATTCATATATTACACCCTGTTTAATCCCGGCATGATATTAACACAACAGAGAAATAGTCTCTGGAAGGCGCTTCACACATTGCATTTACGCGTATCACGATACGTAATTAGTATTAGCAAACGTTAAAAACTGTTTTAGGTTCTCTTTATACTTTCCCTGTTTTCACATCCAGGGAATTATGACAATGACGAAACAGAAAGTTGTCGCGGTAACGGCCTGCCCGACGGGCATTGCACATACCTTTATGGCGGCGAATAAAATTATTGCATGGGCTAAAGAGCATAATATTGAGGTTAAGGTCGAAACGCAGGGCAGCGACGGCGTTAAAAACCGCTTAACGAAGCAGGATATCGCCTCCGCCACGGCCATTATTCTGGCAACCGACGTCCCCATTCAGGATGCCGAGCGCTTTGAAAACATTCCCCACCTTCAGACCCGCACGCAAGAGCTGATCAAGCATACCGATCGCTATCTGCGTCAGGCGCTTGCCATGGAAAAAAACGTCACGACTGTCGTACATGAAGAAGAACTCCAGCCTTCGGCTTACCAGATTTTTATTGGCCATATCATGGCGGCCATCAGCTATATGCTGCCGGTGGTGGTCATGGGCGGGCTGATGATGGCAACGGCCAAAATTACCGGCCAGTTTATTAACATCGACCATTCGCCGTTCAGCGTGCTGGATAAAGTGGGCTTTATGACCATTAAGTTCATGTATCCGGTTTTCGCCATGTATCTGGCGTTTTCCATTGCCGGCAAACCGGCGCTCATCCCCGGACTTATCGGCGGCATCATGTCAGACGAGGTCTACAAGCGCTTCTTTGATATCGAAGGCTTTATGCCGTCCGGCTTTTTCGGCGCGATCGGCATTGGCTTTTTTGTGGGCTATCTGGTGCGCTGGCTGAATGATTCCATTCACGTCCGCCAGCAGCTCACCACCATCAAGACCATGCTGGTCGTCCCGCTCATCACCGGCATTACGCTGGTGATGGTCATGGAATATTTGATTAACCCGATTTTTGGCTCGCTTAACCAGCTGATGGTGGTCTTTTTTACCTCGGCAGGTGACACCGGGCGCGGATTCTATTCCGCGATGATCGCCGCAGGCACCGCGTTCGACCTGGGCGGCCCGGTCAACAAGGCGGCAGGCTCAGTCGCGCTCGGCCTGAATGGCATGAGCGAAACGTTTGATCTCACCGCCCGCGAACTCTCCATCGTGATCCCATCTATTGGCGTCGGCTTTGCCGCGTTCCTCAACGGCCGCTTTGGACTACCGGATGTTTTTAGCCGGGAAGAGAAAACCGTTGGCAGCACCTCGTTGCTGTTGGGCGTGATTGGGATCTCCGAAGGCGCGATCCCGTTCATCCTGAAAAACCCACGTCTGATCCCGGTGTTTATGACCGGTGCCGTTGCCGGCGCGCTGGTCGCCATTGCACTCGGCGTGAAGCAGACGCTGCCGCTGCCGGCCATCTGGGGCTGGCCGCTGGCAACCAACGTGGCGGGCTACCTGGCGAGCGTCTTTATTGGCGCACTGATTTGCGCCCTGGGCGTGCTTTACGTCAGCCCAAAGAACGCCAGCTAAGGGGAAGGTCATGAATCAGATCCACGTCATTGCCCATACGCACTGGGATCAAGAGTGGTATTTCACCCGTCAGGACAGCATGGTGCTGGCGTCATATAACTTTGCGGACGTCATCGACACGCTGGAGCACGACCCGGCTTACAGCTGCTATCACCTTGATGGACAGATGGCGGTGGTAGAGGACTTTCTCGCTATCAATCCCGATTATCGCACCAGGCTGGAGACGCTGGTCAGAGCGAAAAGGATTTTTGTGGGGCCGTGGTATACCCAGACGGATACCTACAACGTGCATGGCGAATCCATTATCCGCAACCTCAAATACGGCATCTTCTCTGCCCGTAAGCTGGGGCACGCCATGCAGGTTGGGTATCTTCCGGATACCTTCGGCCACAATGCGCAGATGCCCACAATTTTACAGGGCTGCAATATCGACAACATCGTCTTCTGGCGCGGCATCGATCACGACAGACAGGCGAAAAGCAGCCAGTTCCTCTGGCGCGCGCCGTCAGGGGCGACCGTTATCGCCTGCGCGATGGCGCTCGGTTATGGCGCGGCTAAAAACATCTCTTCAGACGCGAGCCATTTGCAGGGAAAAATCTTCCCGATGGTCAATCTTCTGCGCTCGCGGGCCGGAATAAATGACCTGCTGCTACCCTGCGGCGGCGATCAGGTCAGCATCGACCCGGCGCTGCCGAAAATCCTGCAGGTCGCCAGCGCACGCTCCCCGGATAAGGACCATTACGTCATCAGTTCGCTGGAGCGCTACGTCGACATTCTGCGCGCGCAGCGTGAACAGTTTGAATTCTGGGAAGGAGAGCTGAAATCGCCGCGCTACACCCGCATCCATAAAACGATCGGCTCCGTGCGCTACGACATTAAAAAGAAAAATGATGCAGTTGAGCAGTTCATCCTGCGGCAGCTGGAGCCGACAATCGCCATGGCACGTCATCAGGGTCTGCCGGTCAACCTCTCGGTGGTCGATACGCTCTGGAAGAAGCTGTTGCGAAGCCATGCCCATGACTCCATCGGCGGCTGTAACAGCGATGCCACCAACCGCGATATTTTGCATCGACTGGAGCAAACCGAACAGCTGTGCCACAGCCTGTGGAATCTGGTGGTGAAAACCCTGGCCGCCGCCTGCGCTCGGGAAGGCGATCTGCTGATTTTTAACCCGCTGGCCACGCAAACGCAGCGCGTGGTGAAAACCACTCTCTATAGCCGCGCTGAAAATATCGCCCTGATGTATCAGGGGCAGGCCATCCCCTTCGACGTCCTGAAAAGAGACGTGTTGCCCGGCGGAACGGCGATCTCCCTTAACGCCGAAGGCGAGTGTGAAACGCCCCTTCCCCCTTATTACCGCTGGCACGTTGCTGTGAAAACACCGGTTCTGCCGCCGGTCGGCTATCTCAGCGTTAACGTTGAAGATGACCCGGCGCCTTTCCGGCAGCCTCAACAGACAACGGGCAGCGAGATAGAGAATGCACATTATCGATTAACGCTGGACGACGGAACGCTAACCCTGCACGACAAACGCAGCGGCAGATGCATCCCCTCGTTCTTTACCCTTGAAGACTGTGCGGATGCGGGCGACAGCTACGATTTCTCACCGCTTGCGGGCGATACCCCGACGCGATGCGACCATTTCACGCTCGTCGACTGCCTGAAAACGCCGCTTGTCGAAAAGCTGATCGTTGAAGCCACCCTGTTTCTTCCGCCAGATCTCGCCGGACGCCAGGATACTGCCCGAACGCCGTTATCCATTCGTCTGGAGTGTACATTACGCGAAGACGATCCGAACCTGTACGTCGAGGCTTCGCTGGAAAACAGCCACTGCGATCACCGGCTACGTTTACTGATCGGCAGCGATATTCGCACCCGTCACGCTATCGCCTCCCAGCCCTTCGCGATAATCCAGCGCGATACGGGGTGTGAGAGTGGAAACTGGCAGGAGCGCTATCGCGAGATGCCCGTGGATATCGAAACCACCGAAGGCATTATCGCTGTCGCGGAAGCGGGCAAAGCGCTGGTGGTGAATAGTCGCGGTATGAAGGAATTTCAGATTATCGGCAGCGAACCCGCGACGATTGCCCTGACGTTATTTAAAGCGACGGGCGTGCTCGGGCGCAACGATCTCGACTGGCGACCGGGCCGGGCGTCCGGCATTAATAATACGGTGGTTGAGACCCCCGATGCGCAGTTGCTGAAACCGCTGCACTTTTCATTTACCGTCGCGCTGGCCGACAGCGCCGATCATCTCACGCTTCGCCAGCTGGAAAACCAGGCTGCGGGACAGCCCTTCACCTATCAGCGGCAATCGCTACATACGCTCGATCACCGCCTTGAACGCTTTGCGTTGCGTCTGCCCGAGCATCAGCTTCCGGCACAATTCTCATTATTGACCCTGCCGGAGCCGCTAGTCCTTTCTGCCCTGCCCCATGCGCAACGGTCGAATGGCACCGTCGTCCGGGTGTTTAACGCCGGGACGCAGCCGGTTCCTGTCCCGGAAAGTCTCGCGGGGCTACGTCAGATCAACTATCTGGAAGAGCCTGTGCCGCCGGTAACGGCAATCCCCCCTTTCGCAACCTGCGATTTTTTGATGGAGGCTTAATATGAACTTGCTTGCATTGACGCATCCCGATCTGGTTTTTATCAACCCGCCGCACCGTACGCCTGAAGCGCTGATCCGCTGGCTCGCCGAACCGCTCGCCAGGCGAAAAATCATCTGCGATGAAGAAACATTCATCCAGAGCGTGTTACAGCGCGAAAGCGAAGGCCCTACCGCGCTGGGTGAAGCGCTCGCCGTTCCGCACGGTAAAACCGAGGCGGTGCAGCAGGCGGCGTTTTGTCTGGCACTCTTTGACGACCCGATACGCTGGCCGGGGCTGGACGGTGTTGAAGAGGTCAGAATGGTTTTCCTGCTCGCCATTCCGCCCGCGGAAGCAGGCAGTACCCACATGCAGCTGCTGACGACGCTGACCCGTTTATTGATGGAAGATCGAGTGCGTGAGCAGCTTCTGGCGGCGCGCACCCGGGAAGAGGCGATGTCCGCCCTGAGTGATGAAGAACCTCAAAAACAGGATGCGGCCCCTGACCGCTCCCTTCTCATTCCGGTGATACTGGGCAGTATCGCTACCGCAGCCTTTTTACAGGCAGGATTGAGCTGGGCCTGCGGGGGGAGTTAAGCGAACAGCGCTCAGCACACATCGTGCTGAGCGCTTGTTTTTGTTGAATAATTAATCAGATTTTTCCTTCGCGTCTTTACAAAGGCTGAAGCGCCCGCCGTTTGTACTCTCGTCTTTTTACTTTGTTCTGCATCAAATAAATCGCAAACATGTTTGATGCAAATCACTATATGTAGAACTTAAAATGCACGCCGACCCAACATCTTGTATTAATCGTCTACTATTCCAACAACAAGACGGCGCTGACGCTGGCCGGAATTGTGGATAACACGAGCTGGGAACGGGGGAAGTCTTTGGCCCGGCGGGGAATACGTCCGGTGAATACTTCTCCACCTCTGTGGATAACCTGTTTTTAAAAATGGAGTGATCATGACACCGCATGTGATGAAACGTGATGGCTGTAAAGTGCCGTTTAAATCAGAGCGCATCCAGGAAGCCATTCTGCGTGCAGCTAAAGCAGCGGGAGTCGATGACGCAGATTACTGCGCCACCGTCGCAGAAGTCGTTAGCAGCCAGATGACTGAACGCAGCCAGGTCGATATCAACGAGATCCAGACCGCGGTTGAAAACCAGCTGATGGCTGGCCCCTACAAACAGTTAGCCCGCGCCTACATTGAGTATCGCCACGATCGCGACGTGCAGCGTGAGAAGCGCGGTCGCCTGAACCAGGAGATCCGTGGCCTGGTGGAGCAGACCAACTCTGCCCTGCTCAATGAAAACGCCAACAAAGACAGCAAAGTGATCCCGACCCAGCGCGATCTGCTGGCCGGTATCGTCGCCAAACACTATGCCCGCCAGCATCTGCTGCCGCGCGACGTGGTCTCGGCACACGAGCGCGGCGAGATCCACTATCACGACCTCGATTACTCGCCGTTCTTCCCGATGTTCAACTGCATGCTGATCGACCTGAAAGGCATGCTGACCCAGGGCTTTAAAATGGGTAACGCCGAGATTGAACCGCCTAAGTCGATCTCCACGGCGACAGCGGTAACGGCACAGATCATCGCTCAGGTGGCGAGCCACATTTATGGCGGGACCACCATTAACCGCATTGACGAAGTGCTGGCCCCGTTCGTGACGGCGAGCTTCAACAAGCATCGGAAAACTGCCGAAGAGTGGCAGATCCCGGACGCGGACGGCTATGCGCGCTCCCGTACCGAAAAAGAGTGCTACGACGCGTTCCAGTCGCTGGAATATGAAGTGAACACGCTGCACACCGCCAACGGACAGACGCCGTTTGTGACCTTCGGTTTTGGCCTGGGTACCAGCTGGGAATCACGCCTGATCCAGCAGTCCATTCTGCGCAACCGTATTTCCGGCCTCGGTAAAAACCGCAAAACCGCGGTGTTCCCGAAACTGGTGTTTGCCATCCGCGACGGCCTGAACCACAAGTTTGGCGATCCGAACTACGACATCAAACAGCTGGCGCTGGAGTGCGCGAGCAAGCGCATGTACCCGGACATTCTGAACTACGACCAGGTGGTAAAAGTCACCGGTTCGTTTAAAACGCCTATGGGCTGCCGCAGCTTCCTCGGGGTGTACGAGGATGAAAACGGCGAGCAGATCCACGACGGGCGTAACAACCTGGGCGTCATCAGCCTGAACCTGCCGCGCATCGCGCTGGAGGCCAAAGGCAATGAAGCTGAATTCTGGAAACTGCTGGATGAACGCCTGCAGCTGGCGCGTAAGGCGCTGATGACCCGTATCGCACGCCTTGAAGGGGTGAAAGCCCGCGTGGCACCCATCCTCTATATGGAAGGGGCCTGCGGCGTGCGCCTGAAGGCGGACGATGACGTGTCCGAGATCTTCAAAAACGGGCGCGCATCGATTTCGCTGGGCTATATCGGCATCCACGAAACCATCAACGCTCTGTCTGGCGACGCGCATATGTACGATAGCGAGGCCCTGCGCGAAAAAGGCATCGCGATTGTCCAGCGCCTGCGCGACGCGGTTGACCAGTGGAAAGAGGAAACTGGTTACGGGTTTAGCCTCTACAGTACGCCGAGCGAGAACCTGTGCGATCGCTTCTGCCGTCTGGACACCGCCGAGTTCGGGATTGTGGAAGGTGTGACCGACAAAGGGTACTACACCAACAGCTTCCACCTCGACGTCGAGAAGAAGGTCAACCCGTACGACAAGATCGACTTCGAAGCGGCGTATCCGCCGATCGCCAGCGGCGGGTTCATCTGCTACGGCGAGTACCCGAACATTCAGCACAACCTGAAGGCGCTGGAGGACGTGTGGGATTACAGCTACCAGCACGTGCCGTATTACGGAACCAACACGCCAATCGACGAATGCTACGAGTGTGGCTTTACCGGTGAGTTCGAGTGTACGAGCAAAGGCTTCACCTGCCCGAAATGCGGTAACCACGATGCAGCCCGCGTCTCCGTGACCCGTCGCGTGTGCGGCTATCTCGGCAGCCCGGATGCCCGTCCGTTTAACGCCGGCAAGCAGGAAGAGGTGAAGCGCCGGGTGAAACATCTGGGGAATGGGCAGTTCGGTTGAGCCACTGCCACATTTATGCCCGGTGGCGCTACGCTTACCGGGCCTACAATCCGCACTCACACTGTACCCGGCTTGGTTAACCGCTATGAACTACCATCAGTACTACCCCGTCGATATTGTCAACGGCCCCGGCACCCGCTGCACCCTGTTCGTTTCAGGTTGCGTTCACGAGTGCCCCGGCTGCTACAACAAAAGCACCTGGCGCGTAAATTCCGGTATGCCGTTTACCGCTGAAATGGAAGACCGCATCATCGACGACCTGAACGACACGCGCATCAAACGCCAGGGGATTTCGCTCTCCGGCGGCGATCCGCTCCATCCGCAAAACGTGCCGGAGATCCTGAAGCTGGTGAAACGCATTCGCCGCGAGTGCGCGGGAAAAGATATCTGGGTCTGGACGGGATATAAGCTGGAAGAGCTGAATGCTGCTCAGAGGGAAGTCGTGGATTTGATTAACGTGCTGGTGGACGGCAAGTTCGTGCAGGATTTAAAAGACCCGGCCCTGATCTGGCGCGGCAGCAGCAACCAGGTTGTGCATCATTTGCGTTAAACGCTAAAGCCGTTTATTTGCTTCATGATAAACGGCTGATTTCGCTCTCTTTCCGATAGCGATAACAAATACCGTAACTACGTTATCCTGAACCTGATAAACCAAACGATAACCAAGAGATCTGAGTTTTATTTTGTAGCAATCCGGCAGGCCGTGCAGGCGGGCCGATTCAATTCTGGGGTTCACTAAGACGTCAGCAAGTTTCTTTTTAAACTGGCATTTCACCGTATCGCCCAGCTTATGCCACTCCTTTAAAGCCCTCGGGTCGAACTCCAGTTCATAAATCATCCAGACTAACCTTAATTCCCTTTTGTGGATTCGCCAGTCGCTCCCGGACTGTCTGTATCAGTTCATCTTCACTGTCACTGATGGTGACAGTTTTCACCGGCATACGCCCTGTTTCCGCAACGTACTGAAACAGTAACCGCACGGCTTCCGTTGGGGTAATATTGAGTTTTTCCAGCACGGCATACGCCTCATTTTTGAGTTTGTCATCCAGACGGACGTTAAGCGTGGCCATTATGCCTCCAGTAAATCGAATGTGTAATGCAGTTTAGCATTACATTCGCATTACATCGAATTCTGGATAACGCCTCTCAAAACCGGCTCAAACTCTCCATCGCCTCAGCCTTAAACGCCGCAAAATCCTCGCACTGGCACAGGCGCGTCATCGCGCGTTCTCGCAGGAAAGTGACGAAGATGTCGTAAATCGCCATCGCCTCTTCGTACTCGCTTTTGCTGATGGCGAGCAGGAAGATGACGTGCGCCGTTTCATCCCCCCACGGAATACCCTGCGGAGCCAGCACCGTATAGACCACCGTTTTCTGTGCCAGCAGGCCGAGCGAGTGCGGCAGCGCTATGCCGTCGCCGAGCATGGTGCTGACGATAGCTTCACGCTCAACGACCGAATCCAGAAACTCCGCGCCAACAAAGCCTTCGCGTTCAAGCTGGTCACACAGCTCGCGGAACAGCGTTTGCTGGTCAACAGGCTTGTCGAGAATGCGGAAATGGGCCGCGTCGAAGTATTTCTCCAGCATCCACGGGCGGGTGCGGTCCACCAGCACCAGCTTGCCGATCTGCTCCAATTGATAATCGGTCGGGAACGGGGCGATCGTCACCACCGGTTTAGATTTTTCACTCACGCGGGCGGTGGAGATGACAAAGTCTTCGCCGATGGCATCCGCCAGCTCGTATTCGCGCAGAGTGAGCGTGCGCGTCACCTCGATCTGCGGGTATTTGCGCTGGAGCACCGCCTCGATCATGCGCACCATCGCATTACCGGCGTCGCACACCAGCAGCACGCGCGGCTGGCGCTGGTAGCCGATGTTGTAGTGGCGCTCCAGCCCCACGCCGATGTGCAGCACCAGAAAACCAATCTCGTTTTCGCTGATCGCATACGGGGTGTATTTCCCCCAGCTCGATACCGCCGCGAGAGTCATATCCCACGCCATCGGATAGTGCTGCTTGATGTTGTCCAGCAGCGGATTGGGGATCATGATTTGATAGCGCACGCGGGTGATCATGGTTTTGATGTGCGTGAGCAGATCGGCGTGCAGCTGCGCGTCGCTGAGCAGGTTGTAGTTATAGTGGGTGTTGATGTAGCGCAGGATATAGTTGACCAGCGCTTCGTCGTCGTCGGCGTTAATCGCGCTGGGGGCAATCTCCTGAATCT
Source organism: Enterobacter sp. 04-C-12-SI-ECC (assembly GCF_047530715.1). Classification (NCBI taxonomy): domain Bacteria; kingdom Pseudomonadati; phylum Pseudomonadota; class Gammaproteobacteria; order Enterobacterales; family Enterobacteriaceae; genus Enterobacter; species Enterobacter sp. 04-C-12-SI-ECC. The sequence goes on along the minus strand of NZ_JBLKDI010000029.1, from coordinate 12,185 downwards.
GCCGCGCCGCGATGTGGACGCACAGCCAGCTCTCTTCCGATGGCGCAAGCGCCTTGCCCGCCAGCTCCTGAATGGCCACCGCGATATCCTTCGCCGCCTCGCGCACGTTCTCTTCCACGTCTTCCGCGTGGAATTCCGGCAGCGGATACCCCTCGCTGATGCGCCGCACCGACACCGCGCAGTACAGGCGCAGGAACAGTTCGCCTTCGTCGGTCAGACGAATGTGATGGCGGGTGAGCGCGTCGTGAAGCACGACCACCATCTGCTCCGGTACCCCGGCGTTGAGCGCGACCTCCGTCACCAGCGGGTTAAGGCTGTCCTGCTGCGCCAGCTCCCACAGAAGATCGGTCAGGCAGGCGCGGACCGACATCTCGCTGCCAAACAGCTTCATGCCGTGGCGCGGGCGGGTTTCCAGCGTCAGGTTATAGCGCTGGAACCACTCGCGCACTTCCACCATGTCGCTCTGCAAGGTGGCGCGGCTGACAAACCACTCGTCGGCCAGATCTTCAAGCTTAAGTGAAAACGCCGACGTCAGGAAACGCACCACCAGATAGTGCACGCGCTCCGGTCCCGTTCGGGGAATACGCAGCGCGCGCGGGTGCGATGCCTGCAGCTGCTGATAGCGCTCGGCATCGTCAATTTTAAGCTGGTAGCCGTTACCCCGGCTCAGAATAAACTGCGCGCCGTGGCTCGCCAGCAGCGCGTTCAGGGCGGTGATATCTGCGCGGACGGTTCGCGTGGAGACCGACAGCCGCTGCGCCAGCTCGTCCTGCGGCAGCGTCTCGTTTTGCAACAGATCGAAAAGTTGCGCTAAACGTTGGTTCGGAAATCGCACGTCGTTGTCCTCTTACTGCTCAGGGTGAAATGACCATCTGGGATGGGCTGCCGACCGGGGTATAGTCTGGCTCGGCGCTCAGCTTGCCGTCCGGCGCCACGCGGAAACGGGTAATGTTGTCGCTGCGCTGGTTCATGACGTACAGCCAGCGCCCCTGCTTATCGAGCGTCAGGGTGCGCGGGTAGTCGCCGCGCGTCCAAACATCCTCCTGATGCTTCAGCGTGCCCTCCGCTGTTACGGTAAAGTGCCCGATGCTGTTATGCAAACGGTTCGCCACATACAGCTGTTTACCATCGGCGCTTAGCGCCAGCCCGGCAGCAAAACTGGTGCCTTTGTAACCGTCCGGCAGGGCAGAGACCGTTTTACCCTCTTTCAGTCTGCCGCTGCTGTCCAGCGCATAATGGGTGAGCGTCGACGCCTCTTCGTTAATCAGCCACAGGGCATCGCCTTTCGGCGTAAAAACAAAATGACGCGGGCCGGCGCCTTTTGAGGAGGCGCTGATAAACGGCGGATCGTTCGGCGTGAGCTTTCCGGTTCGATCGTCAAAGCGGTACTGATAGATACGATCCAGCCCAAGATCGGTGGAAAAAACGTATTTCCCGCCCGGATCGGCGGCGATCATGTGCGCATGCGGGCCGTTATGATCGCTGATCGCGAAACTGCCCTCAACGGCCGCTTCCGGCTTCGCCACGCCCGGTTCGCCCTGGTCCTGATGTCTGTCCGTCGCGTCACCCAGGCTGCCGTCCGTGTTGACGGGCAAAACGGCAATCGATCCACTGACGTAGTTCGCCACCAGCAGATGCTTGCCGTTTGGCGTTAGCGAAAGATACACCGGCCCGGCGCCGCCGGAGGCCACCTGATTCAGCTCGCTCAGCTCACCGTTATCGCCGACGCGCAGCGCCTGCACCACGCCCTGCTCAACTTCGCTTGCCAGATACAGCGTTTTACCGTCTTGCGAAAGGGTCAACTGCGCCGCGTTCGGCAGTTTGCTCACCAGCGTTTTATCGTCCAGCGCGCCGGTTTGCGGGTCAACGGTAAAACGGTACAGCCCTTCACCGTTCGGATTATAGGTACCCACCCAGGCGTATTGCGTCTGGGCGATGGCGGCGGTGGCGAGCATTGAGAGTGAAGCGACAAGCAGGTTACGGGTGTGCATGGTGGCTCCTTTATATGTGTGAGTTCTACTTCACCAGCTTCTTCGTCATCGCCAGCAGCGTACGCACATCTTCGGGACGCGTATCGCCGCTGGCTTTGTCGATAATCGAGCTGTAGATGTGCGGGATGATTTTGCTCACGCCCGCGTCGAGGGCGATCTGCAGGATCGCCTCATAGTTTTCCAGATCGATACCCCCCGTCGGCTCCAGCCAGAAGTCGTGACGGGCGCAGGCTTCCGCCACCGCCTGGTATTCGTCACGGCACTTGAGGCCGCCCATCGGGAAGTACTTGATCGAGCTGCCGCCGAAGTCTTTCAGCAGGGCAATCGCCGTTTCAACCGGCACGATGCCGTCCGGCGCTTTACTGCTCAGCGGGCCGGTGGAGATTTTCACCATGCCGACGGTACCGGTCGGAGAGACCAGGCCATTGACCACCGATTCATTCTGCCCCAGCAGCGCGCGGCTCGCGGCCACGCCGGTGAAGACCTGATTAACGTGCTGCGGCTGCACCTGGCGGGAGATCTCGCTCACCATCGCCGACTGGTTCGGATCGCCCGCGCCCAGCCCCACTGAGAGCGCGTTATCAATCAGCGCCGCGTATTCACGCATATCCGCGACCGCGCTCGCCACGTCCGGGTAATTTTTGGAGAGCACGCCCACCAGCACGTGACCTTCCGCCGCCTCATAAATGGCGCTGGCGTTGGCCTTTGAGCCAGCCAGCACGTTCAGGCAGACGCGGTCACGGTAAAAATTGGGGGTCAGTTTCATGCGTTTTTCTCCTGTCCTAATACTTCGCTAATGCGGCGGTAGACGATGTTCAGCTGGTCAGCACTTACGCTGCGCACGTCCGCTTCGATAATCCCTTCGTTGGCCTTGTAGCCACGGAAATAGATGGCGTACTCGCCCTGCTTGAGCGCGTTCACCAGATCACCCGTGCCGACGCCTGTGGTAGCTTCGTCGAACTTAATTTCGGTGCGGGCGATATCGCGACCCGCGCTGTCCCAGACCACGCGGGCGGTGACGCCGTTCAGGGTGTTGAGCGCGTCGATAAACGGCGTCATTTTCGCCACCATCTCGGCACCGCTTTCCTTGGTGGCCGTCAGGTAGTGTTCAATGGCGCAGGTCAGGCCGAGGATCCCCTCTTTACCCACCTTCATGGCGCGGCCAATGCCCGCCGTCTGGCGCTTCACCCACTCGACGTACTGGGTTTTGCCGATCACCAGGCCGCTGGTTGGCCCCTCGATCGCCTTCGCGCCGCTGTAAATCACCAGATCCGCGCCGGAGCGGTAGTACACGTGCAGATCTTCTTCCGCAGCGGCATCGACGATCAGCGGCAGGGAGTGTTTACGTGCGACGACTGCCGCCTGCTCGACGCTGAGCATGCTTTTCTGCACGCAGTGGTGCGATTTGATGTAGAGGATCGCCGCCGTGCGCGGGGTGATGGCCGCCGCCAGCTGGTCGGCGGAACATTCGTTGGCGTAACCCGCTTCCACCAGCTTGCCGCCGCCCAGAGCCACCATGGTGCCGACCGGCGCGCCAAAGTTAACGTTGTGGCCTTTCGGCAGGACGATTTCATTGTTCTCGATTGGGGTGACGTGCAGGTTTTCCAGCAGCCAGTCGCTGTCTTTCACCAGCACCGCCGCCACGGACTGGGCGATGCCCGCCGACGCGCAGGAGACCACCGTCGCGCCTTCCACATCCAGCAGCTTCGCGATGTATTCCCCGGTTTTATTGACCAGATCCTTCATCTCGAAGTAATGATTCATGCCGTCCATCGCCGCCTGCACTACTTCCGGGCGCGGCGTGGAGACGCCCAGCGCCGTCATGCGGCCAGAGGTGTTGATAACCTGCTTTAAATTATACTTCTCATAAATCGAAGGCATGTTCCGTGCTCCCTTGTTCGGTCATGTAGCCCTTGCCCGCGCGGATCGCGGCAAGCGGCACCAGAATATATTCAGCCTGCAGGCTGTCGTTTTCAGCGTCCGTCAGCACCGTTGGCTGGCGTTTAATCGTGAACAGCGTCAGGTCGGCGTCGAGACCCGGCTGGATGCGGCCCTTGCGCGTCAGGCGCAGGCCGTCGGCGGCGTTCGAGGTCACGCAGTCAATCACCTGCGGCAATGACATGCCAATGGCGAGAAACTTCGACATCACGCTTGCCAGCGAGCCCACCGGACCGTTGATGCGGTTGCGGCAGTAGATATCCGAGCTGATGGTGTGCGGCAGAATGCCCATCGCGATGGCGCGTTTCGCCACCTCAAAGCTAAAGCTCGCCGTACCGTGGCCGACGTCCAGACGCACGCCACGCTTCAGGGCGGAGGTGATGGAGGCGCGCAGCTCACCGGACGGCGTCAGAATGCGGTTTGGCTTGCCGTTGTAGCAGTGGGTAATGATGTCGCCCGAACTCAAGAGTTCAGCGATTTCATCGAGGTTCGGCGGGTTATTGCCGATGTGCACCATCAGCGGCAGGTCGCCGTTCTCTTTCTGGATCGCTTTGGCGCGCTCCAGCGGCGTGATGCCGTTTTCACCGACCACGCTGCTGCTCATGCGCGCCTTCAGGCCGACAATAAAATCAGGGTGGCGCTTCACCGCCTGCTTCACCGCATCGGCGTCAATGTTTGCCATGTTGGCCAGTTCGTTCTGGGCAATCAGCCCCACGCGGGAGATATTCAGCAGGGCAAAGACGTCGGTGGAGGCTTTGCGGGTGATTTCATAAAAATCGTCCACGTCGTCGGCCCCGGTACTGCCCGCGTCCACCACGGTAGTGACGCCGGTGGTAATACCCACGCTGTCCGGCTCGTCGTGGTAAATCGGTGAGTTCGGGTAGCAGTGAACGTGGGAGTCAATCCAGCCCGCGCTAACGTACACGTCACCGTTAAGCTCAACCGTTTTACGGGCGGGAGCGTCAATTTCGCCCGTCGCGGCGATCTTCCCGTCCTGAATGGCGATATCGGTCAGGGTATCGTCGGCGAGGCGCGCACGGCGCAGGAGTAAATCAAACATGAGGATCTCCTGATAGGGCGGGCGCCGGAGCGCCCGCGGGTATTAAAGGGCGACCGGGAACAGCCAGCCCAAAATCATTGCGCCGAGGATGGCGCCACCGGTAATCGGCTTCTGCCAGATGTAGAACAGCAGCGCGCCTACCAGCGAACCGACGCCGATTGGAATGGAGGCGGTCATCGCGCTGAGGATAATCAGCGGCCCGAGGAAGCGGCCGGAGGCGTTACCCGCGCCCATCATCACGTCTGCGCCGTAGGTGGAGTTGCTCTGGTTGATGGTGAACTTACGCGCCAGGATGATGACGTAGCCAATCGCCAGACCAATCACCAAGCCGGTAATCAGCGAGGCAATGAAGTTGGTCACCGGGAACATGATCCCCGCGCCCAGCAGCAGCGCCGGTACGCCGAGGCCCACGCCGGTCTGGATCGCCCCACCGATGTCGAGAATACCCACCAGCGACCCTTCAATGATGCGGGCGAACAGGAAGCTCGCGCCGAACGCCGCCACCGCGCCGTAGACGCCGGTATCGATGCCCGCTTTCAGCATCGCCACGAAGGCCACTTCGTTAAACGCGCCGATGCCGTAGAGGTAGTACATGTGCGTCCCGGCGAAGACGCCGGAGGAGAGCAGGCCAACGAAGATCGGGAACGACCAGTCGGCATACCAAAAACCTTTATTCTGTTCCATTTAGAGGCTCCTGTTATTTACCGCTGAGCGAGTTGTGGATCATGTCGAGCCAGTTCGGCACGGTCAGATGGAAGGATTCGATCATCTTCATGTCGAAGCCGCGGAAGAAGCCGCTCAACACGAACAGCAGCACGATCGCCGCCATCATCACTTTGGTGACGTGGTTCCAGCCGCTCTCCTCAACGCCTTTACCGATCAGGATGCCGAGAACCAGACCCGGTACGGCGTTCCCCATGATCAGCTGCGCCGCGCCGCCGAAGATGGTGGCCCAGAAGCCCGATTTTTTACCCGCGTCGATGGCCGCCAGCCAGAAGATCACCGGCATCACGGTGTTAACCAGCAGGTTTGCGGCAGGCACCAGCACCTTCACGGCGGTAACCTGCAGCGCTGCCGGCACGGAGGAGGCGGTCAGGTTCAGGAAGGTGACGACGAGCATGCCAATCACGCCGCAGGCAATCGCCATTTTGCGGGGATCGTGCAGCGTTTCGCCGACGTTACGGTTTTTGATCATCAGTGCAGCAGCACCCCAGTTCGGGATGATGCGGTGGTCAACGTCCTGTGTGAAGGCACCCGCAGCCACGGAAGAGGCCCAGGCGTTAAAGAAGAAACCTAATCCAAAGGAGAAGTGGGACGCCGGATCCCCTTCACAGGAGTTCAGTTCCCCCAACGTACGAAACGCGCCCATACCCTGAGTGGTAGGCGCATGAAACATGCGTGCAGCCCCGGCTCCGACACCGACGCCAACCAGGCCGCCAATGATGAGCGATTTTATTAATATAATTAAGAACATCAGTCTGCCCTTTTATGAATAATCAGCGTTGCGTGACGAAATCCACCTGGTCGAGATTGATGGCAGTCACGTTGACGGTCACATCCAGCTCCACGCTGTAGGTGCGTCTTTCCCGGCGCAAAAAGAAGAACAGAAACGCTTCTTTACGCACCGCTTCTTGCGCCTGAACAACCTGCACATCCTGTGGCTCAATACGCAGTAAGATATGCGGTGAGGCTTTCATCACCGCGGCCTGAACGTGGTTGAGCGCGTCGGCAAAGGCGCGCGCTTTGGCGTCGCCCTTCCCCTTCACTCTCACCGTGGTTGTGAACTGTTCTTTCATGCTTATGCGCCGTATTTCTTCTGCCACGCCTGCACCAGACGCTCGCCCAGCTCTTCTTTATCCCTAGATTCTACGTCAGTACTTCAAAAAGCATAATCAAAGCCTTGATAAATATGCATTCCTTCGAAATTCAGCTTTCACCCATTGGGTGAAAGAAAAGTGCTCAAAAATATGTTAAATTATCAGCTTTTATGACTCGATATATGGTAAAATAATAGTAAGAAAAGTAGTAAAAAGGGGTTCTAATTATGATTAATAAAATTGATTTCAAAGCTAAGAATCTAACATCAAATGCAGGTCTTTTTCTGCTCCTTGAGAATGCAAAAAGCAATGGGATTTTTGATTTTATTGAAAATGACCTCGTATTTGATAATGACTCAACAAATAAAATCAAGATGAATCATATAAAGACCATGCTCTGCGGTCACTTCATTGGCATTGATAAGTTAGAACGTCTAAAGCTACTTCAAAATGATCCCCTCGTCAACGAGTTTGATATTTCCGTAAAAGAACCTGAAACAGTGTCACGGTTTCTAGGAAACTTCAACTTCAAGACAACCCAAATGTTTAGAGACATTAATTTTAAAGTCTTTAAAAAACTGCTCACTAAAAGTAAATTGACATCCATTACGATTGATATTGATAGTAGTGTAATTAACGTAGAAGGTCATCAAGAAGGTGCGTCAAAAGGATATAATCCTAAGAAACTGGGAAACCGATGCTACAATATCCAATTTGCATTTTGCGACGAATTAAAAGCATATGTTACCGGATTTGTAAGAAGTGGCAATACTTACACTGCAAACGGTGCTGCGGAAATGATCAAAGAAATTGTTGCTAACATCAAATCAGACGATTTAGAAATTTTATTTCGAATGGATAGTGGCTACTTTGATGAAAAAATTATCGAAACGATAGAATCTCTTGGATGCAAATATTTAATTAAAGCCAAAAGTTATTCTACACTCACCTCACAAGCAACGAATTCATCAATTGTATTCGTTAAAGGAGAAGAAGGTAGAGAAACTACAGAACTGTATACAAAATTAGTTAAATGGGAAAAAGACAGAAGATTTGTCGTATCTCGCGTACTGAAACCAGAAAAAGAAAGAGCACAATTATCACTTTTAGAAGGTTCCGAATACGACTACTTTTTCTTTGTAACAAATACTACCTTGCTTTCTGAAAAAGTAGTTATATACTATGAAAAGCGTGGTAATGCTGAAAACTATATCAAAGAAGCCAAATACGACATGGCGGTGGGTCATCTCTTGCTAAAGTCATTTTGGGCGAATGAAGCCGTGTTTCAAATGATGATGCTTTCATATAACCTATTTTTGTTGTTCAAGTTTGATTCCTTGGACTCTTCAGAATACAGACAGCAAATAAAGACCTTTCGTTTGAAGTATGTATTTCTTGCAGCAAAAATAATCAAAACCGCAAGATATGTAATCATGAAGTTGTCGGAAAACTATCCGTACAAGGGAGTGTATGAAAAATGTCTGGTATAATAAGAATATCATCAATAAAATTGAGTGTTGCTCTGTGGATAACTTGCAGAGTTTATTAAGTATCATTGCAGCAAAGATGAAATCAATGATTTATCAAAAATGATTGAAAGGTGGTTGTAAATAATGTTACAATGTGTGAGAAGCAGTCTAAATTCTTCGTGAAATAGTGATTTTTGAAGCTAATAAAAAACACACGTGGAATTTAGGGACTATTCATGTTGTTGTTATTTCGTATCTTCCAGAATAAGGAATCCCATGGTTAAAAAATCACTGCGCCAGTTCACGCTGATGGCGACGGCAACCGTCACGCTGTTGTTAGGAAGTGTGCCGCTGTATGCGCAAACGGCGGACGTACAGCAAAAACTTGCCGAATTAGAGCGGCAGTCGGGAGGCAGACTGGGTGTGGCATTGATTAACACAGCAGATAATTCGCAAATACTTTATCGTGCTGATGAGCGCTTTGCGATGTGCAGCACCAGTAAAGTGATGGCCGCGGCCGCGGTGCTGAAGAAAAGTGAAAGCGAACCGAATCTGTTAAATCAGCGAGTTGAGATCAAAAAATCTGACCTTGTTAACTATAATCCGATTGCGGAAAAGCACGTCAATGGGACGATGTCACTGGCTGAGCTTAGCGCGGCCGCGCTACAGTACAGCGATAACGTGGCGATGAATAAGCTGATTGCTCACGTTGGCGGCCCGGCTAGCGTCACCGCGTTCGCCCGACAGCTGGGAGACGAAACGTTCCGTCTCGACCGTACCGAGCCGACGTTAAACACCGCCATTCCGGGCGATCCGCGTGATACCACTTCACCTCGGGCAATGGCGCAAACTCTGCGGAATCTGACGCTGGGTAAAGCATTGGGCGACAGCCAACGGGCGCAGCTGGTGACATGGATGAAAGGCAATACCACCGGTGCAGCGAGCATTCAGGCTGGACTGCCTGCTTCCTGGGTTGTGGGGGATAAAACCGGCAGCGGTGGCTATGGCACCACCAACGATATCGCGGTGATCTGGCCAAAAGATCGTGCGCCGCTGATTCTGGTCACTTACTTCACCCAGCCTCAACCTAAGGCAGAAAGCCGTCGCGATGTATTAGCGTCGGCGGCTAAAATCGTCACCGACGGTTTGTAATAGCGGAAACGGAATGGGGAAACTCATTCCGTTTTTGTTTATCGCCTTAGACGGCAAAAGTGCTGTCGCCCACCTGCGCTTGCGCATACCAGGCCATAAGCTCCGTGGTTCCTGGTTCTCCTTCCGCTGGAGCCCAGTGCGCATAGTCATCGGCAGCCACGGGTTGATAGCCACCGTGTTTTACTTCAAAAATTATGCCACCGGTATCCAGCGACAGCACGGCATGCCAGGTTCCTGCGGCCATCTCCAGCACCGTACAGGTTTCCCCCAATATCGCCCGATGGGTGACGGTACCCCGATCGTCAAAATTCAGCACCACGAAACGACCCCTTAATGGCAACAGTAGCTCGAAGGTGTGAGGGTGTCGGTGCGGGCGCACGTAGGTCCCAGGTCATATTCCTTCCGGCGTCCGGCATTTTACCGCCAGACAGCTCGGGATTCGTGATATCACCGTTCTTGCAGAATACGGTCAGAGGGAAAATACCCGCCGTGAGCATGCAGCGCTGATACGTCAGCACTATCAGTATCGTGAATTTGCCTGGCCCTGGACATTTCGCCTTACCCGTCTTTTATATACCCGGAGCTGGATAAGCAACGAACGTCCTGGCCTGCTTTTCGATCTGGCGACAGGGTGGCTTATGCAACATCGTATTATTCTCCCCGGAGCCACTACGCTGACCCGGTTGATTTCAGAGGTAAGGGAAAAGGCGACGTTGCGCCTGTGGAACAAACTGGCACTGATACCGTCAGCCGAACAGCGTTCACAGCTGGAGATGCTGCTGGGGCCAACTGATTGCAGCCGCCTGTCTTTACTGGAATCACTGAAAAAGGGCCCTGTGACCATCAGTGGTCCGGCGTTTAATGAAGCAATTGAACGCTGGAAAACTCTGAACGATTTTGGCCTGCATGCTGAAAACCTGAGTACACTCCCGGCTGTGCGCCTGAAAAATCTCGCACGTTATGCTGGTATGACTTCGGTGTTCAATATTGCCAGGATGTCACCGCAGAAAAGGATGGCGGTTCTGGTTGCCTTTGTCCTTGCATGGGAAACGCTGGCGCTGGATGATGCATTGGACGTTCTGGACGCCATGCTGGCCGTTATCATCCGTGACGCCAGAAAGATTGGGCAGAAAAAACGGCTCCGCTCGCTGAAGGATCTGGATAAATCTGCATTGGCGCTCGCCAGCGCATGTTCGTACCTGCTGAAAGAAGAAACACCGGACGAATCGATTCGTGCTGAGGTGTTCAGCTACATCCCAAGGCAAAAGCTGGCTGAAATCATCACGCTTGTCCGTGAAATTGCCCGGCCCTCAGACGATAATTTTCATGAAGAAATGGTGGAGCAGTACGGGCGCGTTCGTCGTTTCCTGCCCCATCTGCTGAATACCGTTAAATTTTCATCCGCACCTGCCGGGGTTACCACTCTGAATGCCTGTGACTACCTCAGCCGGGAGTTCAGCTCACGGCGGCAGTTTTTTGACGACGCACCAACGGAAATTATCAGTCGGTCATGGAAACGGCTGGTGATTAACAAGGAAAAACATATCACCCGCAGGGGATACACGCTCTGCTTTCTCAGTAAACTGCAGGATAGTCTGAGGCGGAGGGATGTCTACGTTACCGGCAGTAACCGGTGGGGAGATCCTCGTGCAAGATTACTACAGGGTGCTGACTGGCAGGCAAACCGGATTAAGGTTTATCGTTCTTTGGGGCACCCGACAGACCCGCAGGAAGCAATAAAATCTCTGGGTCATCAGCTTGATAGTCGTTACAGACAGGTTGCTGCACGTCTTTGCGAAAATGAGGCTGTCGAACTCGATGTTTCTGGCCCGAAGCCCCGGTTGACAATTTCTCCCCTCGCCAGTCTTGATGAGCCGGACAGTCTGAAACGACTGAGCAAAATGATCAGTGATCTACTCCCTCCGGTGGATTTAACGGAGTTGCTGCTCGAAATTAACGCCCATACCGGATTTGCTGATGAGTTTTTCCATGCTAGTGAAGCCAGTGCCAGAGTTGATGATCTGCCCGTCAGCATCAGCGCCGTGCTGATGGCTGAAGCCTGCAATATCGGTCTGGAACCACTGATCAGATCAAATGTTCCTGCACTGACCCGACACCGGCTGAACTGGACAAAAGCGAACTATCTGCGGGCTGAAACTATCACCAGCGCTAATGCCAGACTGGTTGATTTTCAGGCAACGCTGCCACTGGCACAGATATGGGGTGGAGGAGAAGTGGCATCTGCAGATGGAATGCGCTTTGTTACGCCAGTCAGAACAATCAATGCCGGACCGAACCGCAAATACTTTGGTAATAACAGAGGGATCACCTGGTACAACTTTGTGTCCGATCAGTATTCCGGCTTTCATGGCATCGTTATACCGGGGACGCTGAGGGACTCTATCTTTGTGCTGGAAGGTCTTCTGGAACAGGAGACCGGGCTGAATCCAACCGAAATTATGACCGATACAGCAGGTGCCAGCGAACTTGTCTTTGGCCTTTTCTGGCTGCTGGGATACCAGTTTTCTCCACGCCTGGCTGATGCCGGTGCTTCGGTTTTCTGGCGAATGGACCATGATGCCGACTATGGCGTGCTGAATGATATTGCCAGAGGGCAATCAGATCCCCGAAAAATAGGGCACTGTTGCAAATAGTCGGTGGTGATAAACTTATCATCCCCTTTTGCTGATGGAGCTGCACATGAACCCATTCAAAGGCCGGCATTTTCAGCGTGACATCATTCTGTGGGCCGTACGCT
>NZ_JBLKDI010000028.1:0-51106 GCF_047530715.1 Enterobacter sp. 04-C-12-SI-ECC | reverse complement strand
ATTTCTGTTGGGAAAAGAGAACGCTCGGAAGTATATAGCGAGGCGGTCAAACGCATTCTCTGAACCAAAGCATGACATCTCTGTTTCGCACCGAAGGTGACACTTCTGCTTTGCGTTGACAGGAGAAGAAGGCCATGAAACTGCCGCGAAACACCCTGCTCTGGTGCGTATTAATAGTGTGTCTCACACTGCTGATATTCACTTACCTGACACGGAAATCGCTCTGCGAAATCCGGTACAGGGACACGGACAGGGAGGTGGCGGCTTTTATGGCTTACGAATCCGCTAAGTAGCTAACCCCGGCGGGGGGAAACCCCCGCCATTCAGGGGCTGAGACTGTGTGGACATGCCTGAAGCGCCTTTATGAAGGGGTTGCCGGTTTACCGGTAGCCCCTTTTTCCATCCCGAAGGGTGCAGTCGCATGCATGAACAACCCGGAAGGTCTGTTCCCCTGCGGGGAACGGGGGAAGGGGGACGCGCCTCCGGCGCTGCCCCTCGGCTCCCTCCGTCTTGTCAAAACGCCTGCCCTTCCTGCCTGATTTTGCTGAAGTCAGAGCGCCATGAGTTACCTGCCTGTACCTGGCTTCAGCCTGGTTTTCCCTGTGTTCTTCATCCCGGGCGTCATATCCGTCGTCCTGCTGGTTATCTTTCTCCGCTGCAGCTCCGTGGCCATAACCCGAAAACAGGGCAGGGCGATGGCCCCCTTCGGCTCCCGGCCAGCGCTGCTGTCCGGTCGTCGAGCCCCACTCCGCCAGGGCGGCTGCTGCGCACCCGCCGGGCTCCGCCGAACCCCTTCGGGTTTCGGGCTGACGCTAGGGTCTGATGGCTAAGGTCAAGGGCTGCGGCTTCTCCGGCCGTGCCGTCCGGAACGCCTTCACCGCGCCGGCTGATGCCGTCGCTTTAATGGCGCCACGCCGTTCCGCCGTGTCGGGTGTGTGCATCCTGTTCCCCCCGGTGAAGCCATCCCCCGTGTGTCCTCACGCGGAGGGCTGCTTGTAGCACCGTCAGTTCGTCATCCGAAGGGTGAAATGCACTCCGCCAAAACTTTTTGCGTGCCGCAAAAACTTTCGTCTCCGCCCTTCTCCTGCCGCCCTGCCGTTGCTCCTTTGCCCTTTGCCGCGAGAGAACTCACCAGGGAGATGGACAACCATCACCACAGGAGAAAACCAGGATGCACACACGAAACGTCAACGTCAAAACCGCCGCTCAAGAATCTACCGGAAGATGTGATTCAAACCTCACCATGTCCCAGTTCATGGATCTGTTTTGCTGGGTCCTGGCAGCATCGGAAGGGGAGCCACAACCGGCAATTTTTACGCCGCCAGAGAATGCCACTGAGCTGACGTTAATTAATGACGAATGCCCGGATTATATCTCTGTTTGGGTTGCAGATGGTCGCCCGGTGGCAGCTGCAATGCCGCTGGATAATTTTCACCGCGTTATTCCTTCATCACTTACTAAATAATCAGGAGTAAATAAAAATGGTCAGTTTCGCAAGCCGCTATCGTATGCCTACCTCGATCCGTAAAGACCGTCCGTTGACGAATGAGGAATTACAGCTCATCGTTCCGAGCGCGTTTTCATCGGATAAACACGATTCACGCTCTGAACGCTATACATATATCCCGACCATAAACATACTTGATCGTTTACGTGATGAAGGTTTTCAGCCGTATTATGCAACGCAGTCACGTACACGTGACCAGGATAAACGCGACTTTACAAAGCATATGCTTCGCCTGCGTCGTCATGACCAGATTAACGGAAAAGAAGTACCGGAAATTATTCTGCTGAATAGCCATGATGGTTCAAGCAGCTATAAAATGATCCCCGGTATGTTCCGTCAGGTTTGCAGTAATGGGTTGGTTGCGTGGAAGGATTTTGGTGAAATCCGCGTACCCCACAAAGGAGATATTGTTGGGCAGGTTATCGAAGGCGCTTACACGGTGCTGAAAACATTTGACGCGGTTGATGAAAATATAGACCTCATGAAAAGCATTCAGCTGACTTTGCCTGAGCAACGCCTTTTTGGTGCGACCGCCCTGGAACTTAAGTACGATGGAAAACCAGCGCCGATTACACCGGAGCAAATTATTAACCCTCGCCGTGTGCTCGACAGAGGCCAGGATTTATGGACCACGTTTAACGTGGTGCAGGAAAATGTGATCCGTGGGGGGATTCGTGGCAGAACGGAAAAAGGGAAGATCACCAGAACGCGGGAAGTCACCGGAATAGATGGTGACATCAAATTAAATCAGGTGCTCTGGAAAATGGCTGAGGAGTTTGCAAAACTGAAGGCCTGAAAATTAAGCCGCTCAACAGAGCGGCTTTTTACTGTCCGCTGTTAAGCGATGCTGTTTCTGCAGTTTTTATCTCATGCTCCTTACCCGCAGCTGGCGCGAGACGTTCAGAAAGTATTTTTTTTCTGGCCAGTAATACGCGATATATATTCTTGATATTCTGTGCATAGGCCTTGCGCTGCGCAATGAGCTTTTTGCTCGGCCCCGTATTATACATCCCTACGCTGTCCCAGTTTTTTCCGTATGACCTGAAGTTGTGCGCCAGTACCCATGCACCCGTATAGACGCAGATACATGGATCATTCAATAGGCGCTCACGGGTAATATTGAAGTTTTTAAGTTTACCGTAATGGGAACTGTTCACCTGCATACCACAGACATCTTCCGTTCCATTCCTGTTTGATCCATTTATCGCATCCGGTACCAGATGGCTCTCTTTAATCGAAATTGACATAAGCAGTAGTGGATCAATTTGATAATCTTTCCCGGCCTGATCAAAGCACATCTGCGGAGTTGCGCCAGCAGATAGCGAAAGAGTCAGCAAAGCAGCAGGCAGTAACGATATTTTCATGGTTTGGCCTTTTAGCGAAATAAACGGGCCCTGGAGAGGCGCATTAAAAAATACCCCGGCGGATCGTCGTAATCAAGTAAATTCACTACAAACGCGCGTGAACGCTTTCCTGATGGGATTTTACATCTGTCCGAAATAAACATGTCAGAGCAGTAGGCGGTATTAACATGCCGCTCTTTACTAACCCTTTAAAACATCACACCCCACGCAAGACTTCGTCTTGCAGATTTTTTCTTTAATTTCAATTATATGAATGTGCCGACTTTTCGAGATGTTAAAGTGTATGCTCTTAATGTGTGTTGATTAACACACATTACAGTGCCTTTACCCCACACACACCAGTGCTTATTTAGGCACTGCTGTGTGTGTCAATCAAGCACTGCTCAGTGTGGGGATTGTGTGTACATAATAAATAGAGTAACTTAAAACGAAGCAGTGCCTAATCAGCACACTTGATGGTGCCGGATTAACACACATAATAGTGCCGAATTAGCACACTCCACGGTGCTGGATTAGCACACACCCAGGCAAGGTATTCATACTGAAATTCAATAGCTTGCCACAGGAACTAAACACATATGGTCACCACAGAACTCAATTGCAGTGCCGCATTAGGCACTGCATGAAATTCACGAGAAAATACCATGCCAAGAAAAAACATCTACTTCAAAGACAAAATCGACCGTGAGATACAGGATATTCTGGAAATAGAACTTCAGAAGGGCGCCACAACCTCAGATATGAATTATTCATCCATTGTGAACGAACTAGTCAGACTGGGACTCATGGTGTATAAATCGAAAGAAGAAGGCAACTCTTTCGACCTTGAAGGTTTCAGGCGGGACCTCATTAAAAAAGTATCAGGGTCACGTGAAGGCATTATGATTCTAACCGCCCTGATTTCCGATATCTTCGTAATGCTCAAAGGACCAGACTCCGGACTGAAACTTGAAGAACTTATAAACACGAACATTAGTGCAATTAATGATGCAGAAGATAAAGCTGAAAAGGACCATTTCCTCACAGAGTAAATCAGCACAACTGGCCGGAAAGCTCCGGCCAGAATCGATCACTGAGACGGCTTTTCATCCCACGGGAGGTCACTTTTTTCCACCTCCCTTATTTTTTCCTTCAGAAACACCTCGAATTCCATACAGAGAATTTTAAGCGCCTGCGCATCCTCGTTCTGTTCAAGCAACCTTTCCGTAAAATAACCCAGAGTATTCATCAGGCGGGTAAGCATTTCATCATTCAGACTACGGTTATGCACCTTCGCCATTGCTCTGATTTCATCCGCAAGATTCTCAGGAATACGCATGCTATATCCGGTTGTTTTTCCTGGAAGCAAAACCCTTTCACCCTCACGCCACATCCATAATTGCTCCTGTTTTGGCGGAGTTTTTACTTCACTCACGGCATCAACGGATTCACTATCAAGTAATTGCCCTAGCCATTCTTCAAATCTCACCGCCAGTGCAATAAGCCGCTCACCCTCCGCAGTTTTAATGACAGGTTTCCCGGGCTGATAATTCAGCGACAACAAAAGCCTGGCAATAATTTCCTCATTCACACTTCTATTGCCAGCCCTGGCACATATTCTCAGCTCCATAAGCAGATTATCCGGAGCACGCAATCGCCACTCCACCGCTTCACCTGGCTGGAACTTGCGTGGACGGCCGCGACCATCCCACATTTTCTCTTTTACTTTCATAGCTATAGATCCCGGAGGCCATTTCTGAACTTTCTGGTCAACAAAGCCTACCCACTTACATATTCGGATAAATCTGAATGATTCCAAAAAATGTGACATGCGTCACAGTTTTTTTTTTTTAGGGTCATGGGACAATTGCGCCCGCGTAAACAAGCACTTACGCGATTCACTTTTGTTTACTTCGGAGAAAACAAACATGTTAACCAAAGGCAGTGCCCTTAACGTCGGTAAGGGATGGGCGGTAGCGTCTTTATTCCGCAAAGCTCGCGAAAATCGCAAAGCTAAATTTTACTTAAAGTCAGCAGGTGCTTTTTTAATTGCACTCATGGTCACTCACCCGGCATTCGCATCTGGTACTGACCTTCTTTCCTCACAGAACACCACGGTTAATTCCACCTTCGGTTCTGGTTCCTCACTGGTTAAATGGTTCTACATCGCCGAAATCATCATGGGCCTGTTTATTTACATTAAGGCCCGCTCACCACTGGTGTTCGTCGGTATCGTTATGGCAATCATCTTTACCCGTGTCGCCTTTGGCATCGCGAGCTAAATGATGAATGGGGAAGGAGATAAATATAACTTCCCGGAAACAATGAACCAGCAGGACCGCTATTTAGGCTTACCGATTGACGAATTGATTGTTACTGCACCCCTTTTAGTTTTGGGGGTGCTTAACAATCTGTCACTCGAACTTGGTGTAATCGCGGGAATCCTCTGGTTTATCGTCAGATATCTGAAAAAAGGGCAGGGGTCATACTGGTTACTTAATTTCTGTTACTGGCACCTGCCATCACTTTTATTCAAAGTAACCTTTCGCCAGATACCTGATTCAAGTTTCCGGCACTGGAGGGCATAGTTTTTCATGAAACTGAATATTAAAGGAGAGCGCGATAAACAACTCCGCTATGCGTTTATTGGTCTTTCAGCTTTAACTTTACTCATGGGCGCAGGGAATGTACTGACAGGGTCACTGGCATGGTATTTCGCCACAACCCAGAAAACCATCACTACGCCATTAACGTTTAACCGCCCATTTGCATCAGATTCTAAAAGTGTCGATGCCACCGGCCTGACACAGTTCGCCGCTTCCTTTATTTACTGGCGACTGAACGTTACTCCGGAAAACATCGAACATAACCAGAAAATGATTCTTGGATTTGTCCCCTCCGCCGAACGGGACGTACTCAAGAAAGCCCTGGACATAGAAACTGAGCGCATTCAGAAAGCGGGCATCACCACTCAGTTCGACACGAAAGAAATTCGCGTCATGGATGATGGCTCCGTGCAGTACAGCGGGGTACTGAAATCCTCCACCACAAACGGCGCAATCATCACGCCACTGAAAGACCAGGAAAAAACCTACCGACTGAAACTGAGCTATGACAACGGTGTGATTAACCTCCACAGCTTTGAAGAACTCAAGCCGGTATCTCCCACTAACTGACAGGACTGCCCATGAAATTTCGCATTTCACCGGCAGCTGCTGCTGTGTTTCTGGCAGCGGGATTATTTACAAGCGGCCTTCGGGCCGCTTCCGCACCCGCAGCCATTCCGTTTGAGAACGACGCCGCCTTTAACGTCACTCTCAGCAACACCAACCCGAGCAAGGTTGTTGTAGACGGAGAACTCATTACCAGCATCAGCGGACCAACCGGTGCGTATGACCAGAGCCAGACCGAGGACGGAGCGCTCATTCTGTCTCCGCTTATCGGCCAGAACTTCACCCTGTTTATCCAGACTGACCACGGTTCATCGCTGAGCCTGAACGTCAGGCCGCAGCCGGGTAACGGCAAAACACTGCGCTTCACCCCGATGTCACCACCACTTCGCAAGAACGACGATGCGAAGGCATGGGAAGAAGGGCAGACCTATGAAAAAACGCTGGTTGCGCTATCCCGCGCCGTAGTCAATGGTCAGGTGCCGGACGACTACCGGGAATACCCGGTCAGCCGCATGCCGGCTTACTCACCCGCCAGTGATGTACGCCTGACGCCTGAACGCCAGTTCGTAGGCAACCACCTTCGCGTGGTTCGCTTCCGGATGAGCAACCCGGGCAGCATCACCCGCAGCCTCCGCGAGCGCGATTTCTGGCTCAAGGGCGTCCGGGCCGTAATGCTGTCACAGAATCAGCTCTACGCTGGCGGTGAGGGGTATGCCTGGATTGTGTTTTCAGATGACGGAGGCGCCCACCCATGACCATCAGCCTGAATGAAAACCTGAAAACCCGCCGCAAGCAGCTGGCCATCCTGGCCGCCGTCATCATTGGCGGCGCAGCTGCAGCAGGCGGCGTAATGTGGTATGGGCAATACCAGCAAAAACAAAAGCAACCCGCACCAGCTGCAACACCAAACCTGACCGGCGTGGTGACCGCGACGTTTAACGAGCAGGTCAACGATGCCGCACTGACGCAGCAGCAGGCAAAGACCTCCGCTCTTGAGCAAAACCTTGCCACGCTTGCCCAGCAGTTCGCGCAGAACAAGCTCACCACCGAGCAAAAGCTGGCCGAAAAGGACGCTGAAATTCAGCGCCTGAACGACCAGCTTACGAAAGGCCCCGGCAGCAACCAGACCACTGGCCAGCAGACACCACCTGCAGGTCCGAACGGAACACCACTCCCAGGTCCCGTTGCTGCCGGTCAGGCCCGACCACCGGAATACAATGTAACCCCCACAGGTGCACCGGCCGCCACCGGTGTGAATATGGGGCAAGGTGCAGCGTTTTACCCGGGCGGCTCCGGCCAGCGCATGACAGGCGGTCTGTCGACAACAAAGTTCAGCTACGACAGCCTGAAGAAAAAGCCAACCAAACTCCCCTGGATTCCATCTGGCTCTTTCTCTGATGCTGTTCTGATTGAGGGGGCCGACGCGAACGCCAGCGTCACCGGTCAGCAGAATACCAGCCCTGTTACTATCCGCCTGCAGGGCAACATTCAGATGCCCAACAACAAAGAGTTCAACGCTGACGGTTGCTTTATTGTGGGTGAGATGTGGGGCGATATTTCCAGCGAACGCGGAAACGTCCGCACTCAATCCATCAGCTGCATACTGAAAAACGGCAAGCACGTGGACATGGAGTTTCAGGGGCATGTCAGCTTCCAGGGTAAAGGCGGCATTCGCGGCAAGCCGGTCATGCGAAACGGCATGATTGTCGGCTATGCCGGCGCTTCCGGCCTCCTGTCAGGCTTTGGAGAAGGCATCAAATCTGCCGCCACACCATCCGTCGGCCTCGGTGCCACTGCAAGTGTTGGCGCAGGTGATGTGTTTAAGCAGGGCTTCGGAGGCGGAGCCAGCAAGGCGGCCGACACGCTGAGCCAGTACTGGATTAAGCGCGCCGAGCAGTACCATCCGGTAATTGATATCGGTGCCGGCAACCAGGTCACAGTCGTGTTCCAGAAGGGTTTCCGCCTTGAAACCATCGAGGACGCCGAGGACGCTAAAGCGAAAGAGGAACTACAGAAAGCCGGCAACGCCGCGCAGAACGCCGTGACTCCTCAACCGGCGAGCCAGACCACTGCATCCAGTACCACCTCAGTCGGCAACATCAACCCGGATGACGTTCTCCGTCAGGCCAGTCAGCTGCGCCTTGGTGACACCATCAATTGATGAGGAAATGCAGATGTCTGCTCGTAAAACAACAGCACAGGGAGGCGGTTACAACGGACCTGACATCCAAAGCGGCAGCAAAAAGGATAAACGTAATGCGTGGCGAAGAGCGTAATAACAGCCTGCTCAGGAGCATGCGGATACATATTGCTGAATGGGAGGCGGGACGCGCCACTCCGGAAGGAAGCCGGTTCATGTTTATCTGGCTTGCCATGTACCTTGGGACCGCGTGGCCGGCTCTCGCGTACTGCCAGCCACTTTTGGCGCTGGGTTTTCTGGTTATCTGGTTCTTTCCGAGTCAATGGATATGCAGGCGAATTGTCCCCCGCTACAACGAAAGCTGGGCGGAGGTATTCGACAGGAAGCTTTCTGATTATGAACCCTTGAATTTGCCCGCCTGGGAACACCTTAAGCACCAGGCCGAAACGGAGGGGCTGACGGTCAGCATTGTCAGCAACTGGTATCAGGAGGAAGCGAGGTCCGTCTGGCCAGAAAAGAAACCAGACCTGAAGTTTCTCCATAAAACTACTGACCGTCGCGGGAAAACGGGAGAGGAGTGAAACGTAATACGGCAATCCCCCTAATCACCCCACCTCCCGCATCAAAACTGAAATCAATATCAATGGTGGCTATATGAGATACACAACCGATTCAGAAATAGGTCTTAACCCTCGCGGGCTTTTCCTCATCATGGGGGGAGCTATCGTCATCGCCAGCCTGCTTATTGCCTGGCTCTCATTTTACAGTATTAACGAAGGTGAAAGGGGAGTGCTGCTGCGAAACGGGCGTATTGTTAAAGTCGCTCAGCCCGGCCTGGGACTGAAATGGCCGATCATCGAAAGCGTGGAGAAAATAACCGTAAGGAATGAGGCCATGCTTTATGAAGGTATGAGCGCCTACAGCTTCGATCAGCAACCCGCAAAAATGACCGTATCCGTGAACTTCCATGTTCTGCCGACCGAAGTGGAACGCGTCTACAGTGGTTATCAGACGGTTGAGAACATGAAAACGCGGCTGATTGCCCGGCAGATACCTACACAGCTGGAAAACGTTTTTGGACGATATACCGCAATAAGCGCGGTTCAGGACAGAGCGAAGCTGGTACAGGATATGCAGGCCGCGCTACGGAAAAGTGTTGATGGACCGGTGGTGATTGATACCGTACAGATTGAAAACATCGACTTCTCGCCGGCGTATGAGAAATCCATTGAAGACAGAATGAAAGCAGAGGTGGCCATTGCCACACGGACGCAGAACCTCCAGACAGAGAAAATTCAGGCTCAGATAGCGGTCACTCAGGCTCAGGCCCAGGCTGACAGTAAACTGGCGGCAGCAAAGGCAGAAGCTGAATCAATACGCCTTCGCGGAGCCGCAGAAGCTGAATCCATACGCCAGCGCGGCGATGCACTTCGGGATAATCCCGGCCTGGTCAGTCTGACGACGGCTGAACGCTGGGATGGAAAGCTTCCGGCATCAATGATCCCCGGAGGTACCGTACCTTTCCTTTCGGTGAAGTAACCTCTGACAGCCTCTAATTGTTCACCATCACAACCCTGTAATTCATTTCACTGGAGTGTCTATGTCTGCAATTAGGGCACGTTCTTCATTACTAAAAACCCTGCACAACTATCGCTATTTCCTCATTCCAGCACTGGTATTCACTATCGAACTGACAGTGTGGGCAGTGCTCAATCTTAGAGGCGTGGGTGATATGGGCTGGGTCTCCTGGCGAGTGTCCCTGCTATTAAGCGTGTTCCTCGTATGCTTTAGCGGCTCTGCCTTTAACAAACGCGATGACTGGTACTTTATGTATGGTTCAGTCGTTCCGTGGGGAGGAATGCTGATAGGGACCATTGTTTATGGCTTCATCCAGATGAACCTGAACTTCCTGACGCTGGACATGTTTTATGCCGGCGTGTTTTGTAGCCTTGCTGTGCAGTTGCTTTTCACTGTGATTCAGTGCAACTGCAAATAATCGAAATTGAGTATTACCCCTCCCTGAATACCCCTTAAATTAAAACCGGAGTTACCCCATGAAAAATCTACTGGGTGCTGCACTGCTGTGCAGCGCACTGACCGGCTGCGCCGGTCTCAATTCTGATTTCGACTGCAACAAGACCGCGACCGACCAGTGCCTGACCACCGGTGAGGCCAACAAGCTGGCCGCTCAGGGTAAAAGTCTGGATGACCTGACGGCAGAGAAAACCGCAAAAAAGCCTGCGGGTGAAACCCTGCCGGCACTGCGCAATTCAGCACCGGTCGTGAATCCCTTCCGTCCCGTCTCCGCCGCAGCAACCGGAACCACTGCCGCTAAGCCTGTTGCACCGCGCCCTCTGACCACTGCGCCGGCGAAATCGTCTGGCTCGCTGGTCACGCCGCTGACCACGTCCAGTCATGCGACCCCTGTGCCGGTTAACACTGCGGGCCGCGTTCCGGTTCAGCGTATTCCTGACGCCACGCAGCGCCTGTGGATTGCACCCTGGGTGGACACGGACGACAACTTTCATCAGCCGGCTGTGGTCGAGTTCGTGAAAAACAAATCCCACTGGGATGAGAGCTACCGCGTCATCGGGGAGGGAGGGGAATGAGCAGCCACTACATTTCCGGCAGGAACGGCATCGAATATCTGGCGAAATCGTTAGCCCATTCACGGAAAGGAACGACGCAAATCACCGCCACACAGTCAATCGATACCGACGATGAAACGCTGGCCGTTCTGAGCGTGAGCTGTGACTGGCAGATTAAAACTGCCGGTGATGCCCCGCACTCCGGCCAGATGAACGAAGAGAAGCTGCGTCGCCTGGAGTTGATCCGGGCCGCTGCGGAGGGCCGAAAATGAGTTTTGTCGACAGCCTGATGGATATGCTGAAAAACGGGAAAGAGGAAGACGGTGCAGCAACGGCCCGCAACAACCTTTCCCAGACCTGGGACTATCCGTCCCTGGTTGCTGCGCTGCCTTACCGGTATTACGACGACAAAAATGAAATTTTCGTCAATGCCGGCTCTGCGGGCTTCATTATGGAAGCCGCGCCGCTTCCCGGCGCGAACGAGCAGGTGATGGCCGCGCTCGATGACATGCTGCGTAAGAAGCTGCCCCGCCAGACCCCTGTGACCGTCATTATGCTGGCCAGTAAGTGTGTCGGGGAACGTATCGATCGCGGCGTGAGTAACGACATGTGGAAAGGGGGGATGGCCGATCACCTCAATAAAATTACCCGCGCGTTCTGGCAGCGTTCCGCTCTGCACGGCCTGGCCAACGAACGGGAATACCCGCTCTACCTGCGTAACTACCGTATCTTTATTGTCTACGGTCAGCCCATTAAGCGCGCTTCCCAGGTTCAGCGGGTGATGGATGACCTGATTCAGATACGTAACACCATCCGCGTCTCACTGGGGGCCGCGCGCATCGACAGCATGAACACCGATGTGCACGCTTTCCTGTCTGCGGTACGCGAGCAGATGAACTACCGTCAGGAGCAGGTGCTGACATCCTCCGGGGATTACAACGAGGATGAAAAGCTTAACCGCCAGGTGGTTGATCCGGGAATTGACCTTAAGGTTCATCCATCGCATATCCGGATGGAGCTGCCGGAGACCATAGACGCGCGCGGGACACGCCTGCCGGCATCGGCATGCCGCATCATCAACATGCAGCTTGCTAAAAACCCGCGTCGATTCGCGCTCTGGCAGGGGGCTGACAATCTGCAGAACCTGCGCTTTCCCGATCTCGGGATACCCTGTCCCTTTATGTTGACCTGGACGACGGCGCTGGAAGAACAGACCAAAAGCCAGAGCGAGGCTTTCCGTAAAGACCAGGACCTCTCGAAAAAAGCCAACTCAGCCTACGCTGCACTGTTCCCCAACACCAAAAAGGCTGCAGAGGAATGGCGGCGCACCCGGGAGCAGCTGCACAGCAATGAAATCGCGCTCTGCAATACCTACTTCAACCTGACCCTGTTCGCCCCGGATAACAATACCGAGGCACAGAAGTGTGAACTGGCCGCCGTGAACGTGTTCCGTAAGAACGAGCTGGAAATGGTGACGATACAGTACCAGCAGATGCGTAACTGGCTGGCCAGTTTCCCGTTCGTCATGCAGGAAGGGATGTGGGAAGACCTGAAGATGACGGGGGCAACGCTGCGCTCCAAGTCATGGAACGCGGTGAGCCTGATGCCGGTCGTCGCCGAGCGCCAGCTGTCCAACGTGGGTATGCCATTGCCCACCTACCGGAACCAGGTTGCGTTCTACGACATGTTTGGTGAGGAGAACGGCAGTACCAACTTTAATATCGCCGTCACCGGCACGTCCGGGGCAGGTAAATCCTTCCTGACGCAGGGCATCCTTCGCGATGTACTGAATGCCGGGGGGTACGCCTGGGTTATCGACATGGGGGACAGCTACAAGAACTACTGTCACCAGGCCGGCGGGGTTTATCTCGATGGCTCTAAACTGCGCTTTAACCCGTTCGCCAACGTTAAGGACATTAATCATTCAGCGGAAGGGATTGTGCGCCTGCTGACGGTGCTCGCCAGTCCGACGCAGCCGCTGGATGGCATCTGTGAAGCGATCCTGCAGAAAGCGGTAATGGATGCGTGGGAGAAGAAGGCAAACAAAGCCCGTATCGACGACGTTCATAATTACCTGACTAATGAGGATGTGAATCAGGCGTCCGCTGACAAGCCGACCATCAACGCGCGTCTCGCTGAGCTGGCCATGCTGCTCGATACGTACTGCACCTGGGGACCTGACGGAGAATACTTCAACGCCGACACCCCGACGCTCGATGGTGAAACCCGCTTCGCGGTGCTGGAGCTGCTGAGCCTGGAAGACAAGCCGAAGCTGCTCTCGTCCATCCTGTTCTCGCTCATTCTGGCGATACAGGAAAAAATGTACCACAGCCCGCGCGACCTCAAAAAAGTCTGCATCATCGACGAGGCCTGGCGTCTGCTGGGTGGCTCCAACCCACACGCGGCAAGGTTTATCGAAACCGGCTACCGCACAGTGCGTCGTCACCGTGGGGCGTTTATCACTATCACCCAGGGCATCAAGGACTTCAGCGCCAGTAAGGAAGCAGAAGCCGCGTGGAACAACAGCTCCACCAAAATCACCCTCTTGCAGGATGCGAAGGCATTTAAACAGTACCTTGCCGATAACCCGGATCAGTTCTCGGACATGGAAAAAGAAGTTATCCGTGGCTTCCAGCCCGCCCTGCAGACCGGTTACAGCTCCCTGCTGATAAACGCCGGTGAATACAGCTCTTTCCATCGCCTGTTCGTCGACCCCGTGACGCGCGCCATGTTCAGCTCGCGCGGCGAGGACTTTGCTTTCATGCAGAAAGTGCAGAAAGAAGCGGGGGCGACTGCGGAAGAAGCGGCGTATCTGCTGGCGGAGAAAAAATACGGCAGTGAACTTCGTGAACTTGAAGAGTGGGTGAAAGCAGCATGAGTGAACAACAGAGCAAACCGTATGACGGCGACACCGTTCGGGACGGTGCAACTATGGCGGGATGGTTGACCTCCCGAAGAATGAAATTAGCAATCTGTGTGCTTGTCTCGCAGATGGTTATGACGGGGATAACATGGATTTACATGAAAAACACAGAGCCAGAGATTGTCGTTTTCGACATGAAGGGGACGGTGGACCTCTTCATGCAGCAGTCCGCTCAGTTACAGCTCGATGAAAACCGGGCTAAAGCGATGACCCAGCAATTCAACGCGGCGCTGACCGGCAGCCTGGATGCGTGGCAGTCCTCACACAACGCCATCGTTCTGGTGAAGCCGGCGGTGATGAGCCCGCAGCGCGATATCACGAATGAAGTCCGTGCTGATATTGCCCGACGCATCCAGGGGGGCCAGTGAAAAAACGACCGCAGCTGATGGCAATACTGCTGCTGATGTTCTCCGCCGGCAGCGGGGCGAAAGATCTCGGTACCTGGGGCAACGTCTTCGAGCCTGCAGAGCAGGACATGCTGGCGTTTATCCAGAATCGCCTAAAGGGAATGGAGCAGACGGGCGAGCTGGACCGCCTTCGCAAAGAGGCAACGGAAAGAGTGAAGGAGCATGCGGTACGTCCGACACCTGTGGAAGGGCTAACGAAAGCGAAGGAATACCGCAGCTTTGCCTGGGACCCGACATTTACCGTGAAGGAAACGATCACAGACATGCAGGGCAACGTGATCGCCCGCAAGGGCGATACGGTCAATCCTCTGGATAAGGTGCCTTTCAGCCAGGTGCTCTTTTTTATCGACGGCGATGATAAGGAGCAGGTGAACTGGACCCGACAGCAGCTCGCCGGCCAGACCAGCGTGAAGGTCATCCTGGTGAACGGCAACATCAAAGAAACCAGTGATGCGCTGAATGAACGTATCTACTTCGACCAGTCTGGCGTACTGACCCGTAAATTCGGTTTTGAACACATCCCCGCGCGGATATCGCGCGACGGCCACGTGATGAAAGTGGAAGAAATTCCGGTATCAGGAGCGAAAAAATGAGTGCAACAACGTTAGGTGACCTGTTTCCCGAAATGCGTCAGGCGGTCACATCCCATCGACGTTACGGCAGAAAACCGCGTAAACCCGCTGAGATAACGCCGCGCATGGGAACAGCAGAACGGCTGAAGACGCTGTATCCCGAAATTGACTCCTGGCATCCGGTACTGGTGACCAAAGCCTGGCTCCACTGGTGTGAGCAGAACCAGCAGGACAGCCGGGAGCCGTCCAGGCGTGATGAACGTTTCCCTGACTACATCATTCACCTCTTACTGGAGAACATGCGGGCCGAGGACAGCGCGAAACGTAAAAAGGGCCCGACGCTGTCACTTTCCGAGCGTCTCGACAGGTTGTTTGCAGGCGAAGGGCAGGAGAACGCCGAATGTCACTGATACACAATACCGCTGTGCCGCCAGCATCTCAGCATATGGCTGGTCACAATGCTTATACCAAAAGCTGTGACGAAACCGTAAATCAACTCTGTCAGCTATACCCTGAGATCGCTTCATGGCAACCGGCGCTGATCGCCGGTGCCTGGCACCAGTGGTGCGCGAATAACCAGCGTCAGCCTGTAGCGCCGGAAGAACGAGATGAGGCGTTTCCCCTGTACCTCGTCAGGCTTATCCGCAACAGAATGGAGGAGATGAACGCATGGCGTTAATCAGTTGCTTCACCGGACCTCAGGGGCTGCAGGGGATGCTCACCTGTTTGCGTGATACTGAGGGCATGACCGGTATTCTGGTCGTCATTGCGCTACTCGCTGGCTGGATTGTTGTTCAGTACGTGGCATGTGCCCGGCGTGAACGCCGGGCGTGGGAGAGCAGACCGGGAATACCTGTCCCTCTGGCGCAATTTGGCAGTGCCCGGCATGCCGATGCGGTTCACGCCTTTGCTAACCGGGAATACTATCAGATATTGCTCGCAGAGCTGGAAAAAGGCCTGACTGAGGCGGGCTATGCACTGACACGCGATGAATCACTGCGCGTGACGATCCCAGAGGCTGACCGGCTACAAATTAGCCGCCGGATTTTCCGGGCACGCCAGAACTATACGTCGCCGAGAGTCTCTGAGGAGGCGATGCAGGACAACTTAGATGCGGCAGTGAACGATGGGTACGCCGGCTCCTGGCTCAGCTTACTCATACGTGGCAGTGAGCGCATTGGCTGGTACATCACGAGACCGGCAAACAGCCAGTGATCAACCGCGCTGCCCTTCAGGATGTTCGGTGCTCACTGCGTTGCGCTCCGCCTCAGCCTGAATGTCATCCCGGTTTCCGATTAACCCCCGACCAGGTAACGCCATGAAAAAAGACCCTGTTACTGAAAAGGGCCGGAATGTCACCTCAGTACGTCACGATGAGGGTTCGGCCCGACAGATGGATGAAATCCTCAACGATAATCCACTGTACAAACCCTCGCATGTTCTGCGCGGAGCCATTCTTGCCCTGTACGAAATGAGCCAGGAAGAACGTCTGGCCATCATTATGAAAGCGGCCGGCAAAGCCAAAAACCATTAATCCTTTTATAAGCCCTCCCGCCGTCCGGTGGCTGCGGCACTCCCGGAGATACCCCATGACTCACCCTGAATCTGTCAGGCCGGTGACGGTTACCCGTGACCGCAATGGCTTCTGGACGCACCCTCATTATTTTGTACCTGCCCGTGATGAGGCCACACAGACTGAATTCGGCGACTGGATGCGCCAGCACAATCTGACCTGTGCCACCCGCTGGATGGAAAACGACGCGCCTCCGCAGGTGATCGCCGACTGGGAAAAGGGAAAACAAAACATCAGTGACTGGCTCCCTTCCGCGCCAGAGGGGGAGGGCTGGTTCATTGGCTCCATTCATGACACTGAGGACGGCCCGGTCTGTGTATGGCTGCGGGAGGTGAAATGAAGCGTTTCTCATGGCTTGCCGGCGTGATGCTGGTCCTGCTGTCCTGGATGCCAGCTCAGGCAACGGCTGCAGCCAGCAACGCGGGTGATGGCCGCTGGGTTAACCCGATAAGCGATGTCTGCTGGAAGTGTCTGTTTCCGATGACGCTCGGCAATATTCAGCTGGCCGCCGGTCCACAAAAGGATACCAACAACCCGGCTTCGCCGATCCAGATTTGTCCATATGGTGTGTTTTATCGTATCGGTCTGGCCATCGGGTTCTGGGAGCCAATGGCGATGGTGGACGTAACCCGTGAGCCTGGGGTCATGGTCAACATGGGCGGCTTTAAAATAGATCTCGGACGAACGGGAACGGGAACCGCAGGGCAGAGTGACCGGCCCGCTGCCGGCACGTTCTACCATGTTCACTGGTACAAATACCCGCTGATTTTCTGGCTGAACATCATCACCAGTCTGGGGTGTCTGCAGACCGGCGACATGGATATTGCCTATCTCTCCGAAGTCGATCCTCTCTGGAATGACAGCACACTCTCGATGCTGATTAACCCCGAGGCAGCGCTGTTCGGCAACCTGATCGCTCAGGGGGCCTGTGCTGCTGACGCAGCTGCATCATCAGCTGGCCTTCCTCTGTCACCGCTGTTCTGGTGCGCAGGTAGTCAGGGTTCTATCTACCCGCTAACAGGCTTTACCAGCGGTGAGTTTTCTCCGCTCGAGGCCTCTCTGCTGGTCGGAGAGCGAATGGCCTTCAAGCTGCATCGTGAGGGGCTGGTATGGAACTCTGTGGGCGCGGACGTCGCCGTATGTAACCAGTATCCATCCCCGATCATCCCGAAAGAGCGATGGCGATACCAGATGGTGAATATGTACCCCGAACCGGGCAACTGCCATCCCTTCGGGGCCAGCACGCAGCTCTGGGGCACAACGCATAACTCTCCATCCTCCAAAAAGAACTTCGGCTACCTCTTCTGGCGCAAACGTAACTGCGTATTCCTTTAAGGACATGACAATGAAAAACGCTTATCTCCGGGCGCTGACGATCAGCGTCATGATTGCTTTCGCGCCGCTGGCCCTGGCGAGCGCCCAGACCGATATCTCCGTCTCCGACCACAGCTGGATCAAAGGTCAGCAGGATGCGCTGGCAGCGATGAAGGAAGACCTGCAGGGGCATCCTGCGGCCGCACCCGTCTTACCGCAGCAGCAACTGGACCTGATTAACCGCCTGCAGGGCGATATCGCAGCCCAGACCAATAAGATGGGGGAAAAAGACACGTTCCCGGCTATTTACTTTGTGAGCCTCGGTATTCCGCGTGAAGGTCTGCTGCCGATGCTGAAGGATGCCCGTCGTTACAACATACCGCCGACGCTGCGCGGCCTGGTTAATAACGACATGCGACAGACCGCGGCGGCAATGTTTGAGCTGAGTAAGGAGGACAAGGACGCCGGCGTGCAAATCGATCCAACGTTGTTCACTCAGTACAACATCACCACGGTACCCGCCCTGGTGGTGACCTGCCCAGGCCGCTATGACGTAATCAGGGGAAGTCTGCCCCTGCAGCAGGCTCTCGAAAAAGTAGCTGAAAGTGGTGATTGTGCGGCAACGGCACGCCATCTTCTGGAGGCCGGAAAATGAAAAAACTGCTTTCAACGGTGCTGATGCTGTTTCCGCTTCTGGCTGGCGCAGCTGATCCTGCCTTTGAGGCGGGAGCGAGCTTTGGCAAAGGTAATGCTTCCGCCGGGACGGGAGCCCTGAAAAATCCGGATACCGTCACGGGGGCAATACCAGGCTATACCGCTAACCCACCGGAGAAAGGGTATTACGGCGGCGTGGATGGTGGTGACGGTGGGCTCGCCAACAAAGGGCAGGCCGCTCTGCAGGGCAATGACGCAGCGCAGTCGGTTATCAACTCCGGAAAAACGAACCCGACGCCCGCCATAGACCCGAACGCACCTTTCATCACTATCGGTAAAAATGCGGAAGCTGGCGCTGACGGTGTGCTAAACGGGACCGCGAACCAGTGTAAGGAGGTGACGGTATCGAAAACCACCTTTGAAAATTACACCTGCGATAAGGATGTGGCCTCAGTGGAAGCCTGTTCAAGAACGGCAACACCTGGCGGACATACTTCCACCACGACAGTGCAGAAAACTTTCACACTGACGGCGGCCAATGGCGATGTTGTTTTTACGAATAACGGTACTTCCTTAAGTTTTAGTTTTAAAGCGCCGGCATCAGGACCGGTGATCAGCGCGCATTTTTACTGGGCGGATCGCGATGTCAATGCCGGGAAAATCTCCTGGTGGGGCGTCAGTCAGACGATTGTCGGAAAAGCCTTTAACTGGGAAATGCCGGGCGCTCCGGGGACACCGTTGTCGCAGGGGGGCTCGTTACCTGCCGGTTCCTATCAAAGCACCGGATGTGTTAGCGGAAAGCAGGATGTTTGTAGAAAACATATCCGGGAGCAGATAGCTGACTTTCAGTCAGGCGCGTCAGGCTTCACGCTCGTGCTCGTTATGAATGCAGTCGAGACTACTTTTGTCCCGGAAGTGAACTGGTCCTCATCCTGTGGCCTGGATATGTCGAAGGCGCAAAAAACCACGTCAACCTGCACCTCTCCGGGCGGAAATAAAACCATTGTGAACAACGGTCAGAGCTATAACGTTTACAGCGACTGCTGGCAGTACACCGATAACTATGTCGTGCCGTCAGACTCCACCGGAACCTGCGGAACGCTGATGACGAACCCCTCCTGTACGGCGGCAGGCAACACCTGCACTGAATCGACCGACGGGCAGTGTACCCATATGAGCTACACCTACCAGTGTCAGACCACGCATCAGTCGGGCGGCCTGGTCTGCGGCGGCGACTACATCTGTAAGTCAGGCGAGTGTGACGACACCAATGGTGCCGGAAGCAGCGGTTTTGATACGGCCGTGGCCAAACTGGCAGGACTTGCCTCGGCGGCTGAAGACGCAAAAGACGCCAGCAGTACCATTGAGGTCAAAGCCTTCACGGGGAAAGCCATGCGCTGCCGTAAAGCCTTTGCTGGTTTCTCTAACTGCTGCAAAGACTCTGGCTGGGGACAAAGCGCCGGACTGGCCGCATGTGATGACGAAGAAAAAGCAATCGGCAAGGCCAAAGCAAAAAAAATCACCGTCAGCGTGGGCGAGCGGTGCGATCGCCAGGTGCTGGGTGCCTGCATCCAGAAAAGTCAGGTTTACTGCGTCTTTGACGGCAAGCTTGCCCGCATCATTCAGGAGCAGGGACGTCGCGACCAGCTGGGCGTGAAGTTCGGCAGCGGTGACAGTCCAAACTGCCGGGGGATCACGGTCCCGGAGCTGCAGCGTATCGACTTCGACAAAATCAACTTCTCTGACTTCTACGAGGATTTGATGAAGAACCAGAAAATCCCCGATACCAGCGCGCAGGTCCAGCAGATTAAGGAGCGTATTGCCGCGCAGGTGAATCAGCAGGGAGGTGGCAAATGAACCGTGTCCTCTGTGGCCTGCTCATGGTGCTGGCGAGCCATACGGTGCTGGCCGAGGAGATTATTACGCCGGCAGAGCCGTTCACCGGCTGGTCCTGGTACAACGAACCGAAAAAGCCGCCGGAGCAGTCCAGAAAGCCACAGCAGCCTGCACCGCAGGCCATTCCGGATCTCAGTAAAATGTCCCCGATGGAGCAGGCCCGGGTACTGAAAGGATACACCCAGGAGGCGCTTAACCGCGCGATTCTGTTCCCGTCGAGGGAAAACACGGCGACGTTCCTGCGCTGGCAGAAGTTCTGGACAGATCGGGCATCGATGTTCAGTCAGTCCTTTGCGGCGGCGCAGCTGAGCCACCCGGACCTCGACTACAACCTGGAGTATCCGCACTACAACAGCATTGCGCCGTTTATGCAGACCCGCGACCAGCAGACGCGGCAGAGCGCCGTGGAGCAGCTGGCGCAGCAGTACGGTTTGTTCTACTTCTACCGGGGCAGCGACCCGATTGACGTGCAGATGGCGGGCGTGGTGGCGGACTTTGCGAAAACCAACGGTATTTCGCTTATCCCGGTATCGGTTGATGGCCAGGTGGCAGCCTCCCTGCCGCAGAGCCGTCCGGATACGGGCCAGTCCCGGTCGATGAATATTACGCACTTCCCGGCGCTCTACCTCGTTGACCCGCGCAGCAAGAATTACCGCGCGCTGTCATACGGCTTCATGACGCAGGATGACCTGTCGAAGCGATTCCTGAACGTGGCCACCGGCTTTAAACCCAACTCCTGAGAGTCTCTTATGACAAAGATGCTTTTACCCCTCATCCGTGATGCAGGGCGTTTCGCCCTGTACACCTTTGTCTTCGGCCCCGCGCTGTTGCTGTACGGTATTGTGATAGCCATCTCGCTGGAGGGCTCGCTGGCGGGACAGTTTGTGAAAGAGGCGCAAACGCTAACCGAAGGCGCGCCCGCCGGAAAGGTGATGCAGTGCGTCACGCATCATGAAGCGGCACCACAACCCCGGCTACCTGAGCCCGGCGAGGACGCAAGTCCCCCTCCTTATGAGTTCCCGCCGGTACAGTTTTGCCATCGTGAACCGGTTGACAGCGAGCTGTGGATAAAGCCGATGAATGCAACGCTCCTCAACCTCTGGCTGATGGGCGCGCTGTTCGGCGCGGCTGTGGCCTTTCTGGCTCATCTTTATATTCATCGTTCCACCACCTCACGGCAGATGCCGGGGGTATGGCAAAGGGAGACACACGAATGAAACCCGCTATTCTCGCAGGGCTGATTTTCTGGGGCACGATGGCGCGCGTACTGAGCGAGCTGATGACCTGGTCGGTTGAGCATACGCAGCAGGGGCTCTTATGGTTGTGCAATGGTATGTGGGCCGTGGCGGCTGGCATGGTGGCGTATGCCGTCTATCGCTGGTTCCGTTACGAAAGAGGGCAGGCGCATAAGGAAGCCGATCATGAACATTAAAACCGGACTCACTGCGCTACTGTTATCCCTGCCCCTGCTGGCGAATGCCGGTGCGCGAGAGGAGTTAATGGCGCTTGAAGCATCAAAAACGGCCTCATCTGCAGACGCTGCAGCCATCACCGCTTCCACCATTCCTGTACCCGCGCA
The DNA here is from genome assembly GCF_047530715.1 of Enterobacter sp. 04-C-12-SI-ECC. Taxonomy (NCBI): domain Bacteria; kingdom Pseudomonadati; phylum Pseudomonadota; class Gammaproteobacteria; order Enterobacterales; family Enterobacteriaceae; genus Enterobacter; species Enterobacter sp. 04-C-12-SI-ECC. Next base: position 29,437 of record NZ_JBLKDI010000028.1, on the reverse strand, counting down.
AGCCAGCCTGATGGCGCTGCCGGACGGACGTCGGGCTAACATGAAAGATTATGCTGTGGTGCTCTTTATGCAGGCGCACTGCCAGTACAGCGCTAAGTTTGACCCGTTGCTGAAGGGCTGGGCCGATGAGCATGCCATCAGGGTGTACCCGTACACCCTTGACGGCGGCGGGGACGTATCTTACCCGACCCCGATGATCCCGCGTAAGACGGACCCTAACTCTCCCATCGCAGACGAGATTGTCACCTTCTTCGGAAACGGTTTGCCAATTGCGACACCGACGGCCTTTATGGTCAACGTCAACACCCTGAAAGCTTATCCACTCACCCAAGGGGTGATGGACATCCCGGCACTTGAGAGCCGTATGGCCAGCCTGATTCAGGCTGACATGGATAACGTCGATCCAAAAATGCTGCCGCCAATGCCGGCAAGCGCGCAGGTCACCCCTCAGTAATACAAACGGACTACAAAATGACGACAAATACGTATGCGTTATCGCGTACCGAGCGCGTGTGGCTGTTATTCAGCGTGACGCTGCTTGTGTCCGCAGCGTTCTATGGGGTGCTGGCCCACCGGGTGGTCAGCGTCATGGATCGCCCTGAACTGACAACCTGTCTTCAGGACTTACCGGTGCTTCTGCTCATCTCGTTGAGCATCGGATTCTTTTTCACTGTTACCGGGCTGTACGTCTGCCGGCAGACCCTGGCCAGGAAACCCCGGGAGGAGATTGCATGAGGCCCATCAGACTGAAGACGCTTATCCGAAACCAGGCTTTCGCGATACTGACAGACTGTAGTGCGGATACTGAAACCCGAAAATGGACGGATTTGTTAACCCTGAAACTGTTTTATGCCTTAATTTTTACCGCCGTAGTCGAAAGGGTATACGTGACGTGCGCCATCACAACGCTCAGTGAGCTGTCCGTTGACCGCGCCGAACAGTTTACGCTCTCGCTTCTCATCCACTATCCGCAGTACCTGTTGTGGGGCGTTATGGCCGCGATTTGGGTGCTCATTGCGGTGAATTTACTTGTCTGCAGCTGGCTCTGTCTGGCCAGATATCTTTGCCGCAAAATTAACCGTGCTGACAGCCCGGCAGGCAAGGATACGCAAGCTGTGGAGGTGCCAAATGATTAAGGCGCTTATTACGGCAGGTGTCGTGTTCTTCTCAGGTCTGGCAGCTCTGCCTGCTCAGGCGGACGTCAACGGCGATCTGAACGGCTTCTTCAATAATCTGGGCTACAGCGGCAACGTGACTCAGGCGCAGGCCTGGCAGGGGCAGGCGGCAGGGTACTTCTCCGGCGGCTCAGTTTACCTCCGGAACCCCGTCAAAAACGTCCAGCTGATCTCAATGCAGCTGCCTTCGCTGAACGCCGGCTGCGGCGGTATCGATGCCTATCTCGGGGCATTCAGTATGATCAGCGGTGAGGAAATCCAGCGATTTGTGAAGCAAATCATGAGCAACGCCGCTGGCTATGCATTCGACCTGGCCCTGCAGACGATGGTACCAGAGCTGAAGCAGGCTAAAGACTTCCTGCAGAAGCTGGCCAGTGATGTTAACTCCATGAACATGAGTTCGTGCCAGGCAGCTCAGGGCATTATCGGCGGGCTGTGGCCCGTGACGCAGGTTTCCCAGCAGAAAATCTGCCAGGACATTGCCGGCGAAACCAACATGTTTTCCGACTGGGCGGCTTCCCGTCAGGGCTGTACCGTCGGAGGACAGGGTGACAAAGTCACAGCTAAAGCCGGTGATGCTGAGAAGGATCAGGTGCTGAAGAACAAAAACCTTATCTGGGACACCCTCAGTAAGAATGGTCTTCTCGGCAACGACCGCGCGCTGAAGGAGCTGGTCATGAGTACCGTCGGCTCCATCATTTTCAACAAAAACGGCGATGTAACAATTCTAACGCCACTGGTTGATAACCGCGACCTGATTAAAGTCCTGATGCGCGGGGGAACGGCGAAGGTCTACGGATGTGATGAATCCACTCTGTGTTTGGGACCTGTTGTCACTAACCTGACGATTTCCGAGTCCAATGCGCTGGTCACGCTGGTGAAAAACCTGATGCTCTCAATGCAGAACAAGCTGGTCGACGATACTGCGCTGACCGATCAGGAAAAAGGCTTTGTGAACACCACCTCTGTGCCGGTACTGAAGTACCTGACTAACGCCCAGAGTATGGGGATGAGCGCCACATACCTGCTGCAGGTGTCTGACTTCATTGCCCAGGACCTGATGATTCAGTACCTCCAGGAGCTGGTAAAACAGGCAAGCCTGTCGCTGGCCGGCAAGAACTTCCCTGAAGAGGCGGCCGCTAAACTACGCGACAACATCATTCATGCGCAGGGACTTCTCGCTGACATGAAGCTGCAGTCTGCCGCTGACCAGAACGCCCTGGACGGCATCGACCGCAACATGCAGTACCTGCAGCAGCAGGTATCCACCATTGTTTCAGGCTCCTATCAAAGCAACTATCACTGGGGTGATCGCTGATGCTTGAGATATACACCATTTATGGCGGGGGAATGTGGAAAACGGCGCTGGACGCCGTTGTCACCCTTGTCGGTCAGAATACCTTCCACACCTTAATGCGTATTGCCGGCACCTTTGGGGTGCTGGCCGTACTGCTCACGTTCATCAAACAACGTAACCCGATGGTTTTCGTCCAGTGGCTGGCGGTCTTCATGATCCTGACAACCATCCTGCTGGTTCCGAAACGCTCAGTGCAGGTCATTGACCTGTCTGATCCCGGTGCAGTCTGGGTAACCGATAACGTACCGGTTGGCCTGGCGGCTATCGCGTCGCTGACGACCAGTATCGGGTACAAGATGGCGTCGGTTTACGACATGCTGATGGCCAGACCCGACTCGGTAACCTACAGCAAAACCGGGATGCTGTTTGGCTCGCAAATTGTGGCGGAGACGAGTGACTTTGCCACGCAAAACCCGGAGCTGGCGCAGATGCTGCCGGATTACGTGGAAAACTGTGTGATTGGCGACATTCTCCTTAACGGTAAATACACCATCAATCAGCTGCTCAATTCCACTGACCCGCTGACGCTGATAACCAGTAACCCAAGCCCGCTGCGGGGCATTTTTAAGATGACCTCCACCTCGCGCCAATTCCTGACCTGCCAGCAGGCCGCAACGGAGATCCAGAAGCTGGCCAATACTGACGTTAACCCTGGCAGCGCGACGTTCACGTGGCTGACGAGAAAGGTCTTCGGCAACAAGCTGAATGGCGCGTCGCTTCTGGCCAACTCAATGGGTGAAAGTTATGGATTCTTCTATGCCGGTGGCATGACGGCTGCGCAGATCATGAAGAACAACATCACGAACAGTGCAGTACGGCAGGGGATTAAAGGTTTTGCCGCTCGCTCGTCCGACACGGCTAACCTGCTTAATCTGGCCACAGAGAACGCGGCAACCAAACAGCGTCTCGCCTGGGCTGCAGGTAACGAACTGGCGACCCGAACGCTGCCGTTTGCACAGTCCCTGCTGATGCTTATCCTGGTGTGCCTGTTCCCGCTGATGATTGCGCTGGCTGCGTCAAACCACACGCTTTTTGGTCTGAACACACTGAAAATATACGTTTCCGGTTTTATCTACTTCCAGATGTGGCCGGTTATGTTCGCCATTCTTAACTATGCCGCCAACTACTGGCTGCAGAGTCAGTCCGGGGGCACGCCCCTGGTGCTGGCCAACAAGGATGTGGTTGCACTGCAGCATTCTGACGTGGCGAATCTTGCCGGGTATCTGTCCCTTTCCATTCCGGTGCTGTCGTTCTATCTGACCAAAGGTGCGGCGGCGATGGGCTCTCAGGTGGCAGGGAGTGTACTCAGCTCGGGTGCCTTCACGTCGGCAGGTGTGGCAGCAACCACAGCGGACGGTAACTGGTCGTTTAACAACATGTCGATGGACAATGTCAGCCAGAACAAGATGGATACTAACCTGATGCAGCGTCAGGGTCAGCAGACGTGGCAGGCAGATAATGGCTCCACGCAGACTCAGACGGCAGGTGGCCATACGGTTATCGACGGCTCGGGTGCAATGTCGAATCTGCCGGTGAACATGAAGCTCAGCCAGCTGGCCAGCAGTGGATTCCAGGAGTCTGCCCGTCAGTCGCAGGTTCAGGCGCAGACTGCTCTCGATGGCTACAACCACAGCGTTACCAGCGGCTGGTCACAGCTCTCTCAACTTTCTAACCAGACCGGTACCAGCGACAGCCTGATCAAAGGCAGTGAAAACAGTCAGGCCACTAACGCAACACGCGGTGCTGGCATGATGTTGTCTGCCGCTGAAAGTTATGCGAAAGCAAACAACATCTCGACGCAGGAAGCCTATAACAAGCTGATGGATATCAGTAATCAGGGGTCTGTATCTGCAGGCATTAAAGGGACGGCCGGAGGGGGGCTTAATCTGGGCGTTGTTAAGTTTGGTGCCGAAGGAAGTATTTCAGGCGATTTGCGGCATTCTACGGGCAGCTCCAGAGGAATTCAGGATTCTGATTCCCATTCGCAGGATATGCGACATGATCAGAATGGCCAGGCAGTTAATGACTTCCGCCAGGGTATGGATATGGTTAAAAGTAGCCGTATCACCGATGGCGCGAATCATTCTGAGAATGCTGCAAGCAGCAATGTTCAGCAGCTGGCCGCAACGCTCAATGATGCAGAAAGCCAGTACCATCAGTACACCACCAGTTCGACGCAGAGTAACGAGTTCAGCCGTATGGCCACCGTTGCGCAGAACCAGAGCGCAAGCCTCGATACGAACTATACGCAGGAGTTTGTGGACTGGGCGGCTAATAAGTACGGTGATAAGGCACAGTCCATGCTGACAAGTGCGCCGTCGGCGCGAGAAGCAGCGATGGAATTCGTAAATGAACGTCTCAAACCTGAAATCATGGGGGATTATCAGCAGGGCCGTTCAGATCTTACCAGCGGCCAGGAGCATGCAGCATTCAGTGGGGAGCATATCGTACAACCAGCGCGAGGCAGTCAACAGGTATCAGGTTCATCTGGCCATGATGCTGGAGTCAGTTACAGCTCTCAGGATGGCGGTGCTCATAGCTCGGGAGGTATTGGCAATGCCCAGACTAACGGAACGACTCAGGGCGCTGAATATGGAAGCCTGCAGGGTGGAAATTATTCTGCCAGAACAGATGATTCTGTTTCTCCGGGGATTGGGCAGTCAACTGTTCATCAAGGGCAAGCAGGCGGACAGAGAAGCAGCTCGGGTAATATCACCTCGTCGGCAGGGATGGTTGAAGCCGGTGGACGCACCACTGCAGATGAAAGGACAGGCCACACTGCAGAATCGCATCCTGAGTTCCAACATTCAGGTACCGTCAGGGAGCAAGGAACCACGCATGGACAGGGGAGTGATGTTACTCATAGCCGTTTAGGCATTAATGCTGGCGGAGAAAAAGTACGTGGTGATGCCATGCAGGAGTCATACAAAGAAAATCAGACTAAGCTGCATGAACATTCCTCGCAGGGTTTTGGTCCCCAGAATGAGTTACAGCGCCGAGTGGCGGAACAAAGATCTGAAAATGAGCATAAAATCAACGAATCTTCTGGAGAAATTGGCAAAAAACAATCCACTGTTCAGGCATCCAGTGATATCCTGAAAGGAGAAAACTTAATCGGTCAAGGGCGATTCAAGCTTGGTCGTGCCGAAGCTGAACTGGATCAATCAAGTAAACTCAATCCGTTTAATGATCTCCAACCAGATGAGCTGCAACAGAGAGTGGCAGAATTAAGGAAGAAAACTGGAGGGTAAAATGACCAAAAAGGTAAGTGCTTATTGTTGTTTCATTCCAATCGGCATTTATGCAGCTTATTCTGTAAGCCTGCAATTACTTTTTGACGTGCCATTTATGGCTAAGAGCATGCTCTTATCAGTCATACCCAGCGCCATATATATGTTCTGCATTTGGAAGTTACGAAACAGCAAAAGAGGGATGAGCTTAAAAGCGACGCTCCTGTGTAACACGATGCTTGCAGTCTTGCTAACTTTCTTGGTGGCATTTGTTGGCAATGATACCGAAAGTGCTCTCATAGCAGGCATAGCCGTTCACTCGCTGATAGCTTTCATCTTTGTGGGAACAGTATTGCGGCCTATTACTTTCAAGGATAATACCCTTCTTAAGGATGAAGATAATGGCCGGATATATGTTATCCGAAATGGGATAGCTCATATGTTGCCAGATAATGAGGCTCAACTCCTCAGCACTAGTGACAACAAAATTATCAGTTTTTCAGGCAGTCATATGAGTTTCCAGGATGGTGGAATAACCAATATTCCTCTGAATACTTCCTTCAACGATTCGTTCAGTAACGGAATAACTGTGAACCCTGCGTCAGGAATGCCAATGGTTGGTGGCATCTCTGGCCTGGATATACACGGAAACAGTTGGGGAACAAACTTCAACGAACCTTCAAATACGTATGACCCTAACCGGGGATACTGAGAGTAAGGGGGCAATGGCCCCCTTAATTTTTGTAGTAATCTAAGTCAATCATCTATTTAACCTAAATTCCCTTTCAAATCAGCCGATAACGTCTCTGTTAGCTATATCTCGCTAACGGGGACGTTTTTCTATGCACAGGATGAATTCATGAAATTAAAACAATTAGCCGTTGTAGGTCTGATCGCATCTACTCTCGCTCTGTCTGGTTGTGGTGCCATGTCCACAGCGGTGAAGAAACGTAATCTCGATGTCAAAACCCAGATGAGTGAAACCATCTGGCTGGAGCCATCATCAGAGAAGACTGTTTATTTGCAAATCCGTAATACATCTGACAAGGACATGTCTGGTCTGCAGGCACAAATTACAAATGAACTGGCCGCGAAAGGCTACCGCGTCTCCAGCTCTCCGGACACGGCCTACTACTGGATTCAGGCAAACGTGCTGAAAGCCGAGAAAATGGATCTGCGCGATGCCCAGGGCTTCCTCAAGACCGGCTATGAAGGTGCGGCAATGGGTGCGGCACTGGGCGCGGGTATTACGGCGTATAACTCATCGTCTGCTGGCGCAACGCTGGGTGTCGGTCTGGCCACCGGGCTGATCGGTATGGCTGCAGATGCAATGGTTGAAGACGTCAACTACACGATGGTGACCGATCTGCAAATCTCCGAGCGCAGCAAAGCGGCCGTCACGACCGACAATATTGCCGCCCTGAAGCAGGGAACGTCCGGCATTAAGCTGCAGACCAGCACGGAGCAGGGCAACCGTGCTAAATATCAGACCCGCGTGGTATCCAACGCCAACAAGGTGAACCTCAAGTTTGAAGAGGCGAAACCTGTTCTCGAAGCACAGCTGGCCAAATCCATCGCTGGCATCATGTAATGCCCTGCGGCTGCGGCGATCGTCGCAGCCGTTCTTCTTCCCCCGCTGATTTTTAACTGTGCTCATTCCGGGCAGGGTGCGTCAGTGCTTTCTGTCAGTTACCAGTAATTACGCTTCCTCGCATGACTGCGCCAGGCGCAGCCCTGCCTGCGGCGAGCGTTGCGTCCTTAATTTCAAAGGAGTTCGTCCATCATGATGCATCAGATAAATGAACGTGCAGATTACTCAGCTGAATTCTGGTCGCTTATCCATCTGGAAAGTGAGCTGATGGTAGCGAGGGCTTATCTGAATGTCTTTGGTTCACTTCCTGAGGGGCACGGAATGACCTTCATTACTGGCTGGGCTGGCTATGAATTCACTCTATATGGTCTGGAACCCCAGGAATGGTATTCACCGGTTTATAAGGATGTGGCCTCCTCAGTCCGCTCTATGGCTGCATACATTAATGCACAGGACTGGGAGGACGGATGTCAGCAGGCCAGATATGAACTGAGTCTGATGTAATAACCTGACGTTTTCCCACTCGCGGTACCACGTATTTCATCACCCTTTTCAACGTTTCTTCTCTGATAACACACATCACCGCGCAGGTGATGCGATAACGGCCGGACAACACTCTATGAGCTTCGCAGGAAAAAACCTCACCCAGGGCGGGCAGATGACCGCCTATCGCTGGCGCATGTTCATTCAGGTGAACAACTGGATAGGATTCTGGATCTTCATCCTGTTCGCCGTGCTGACTACCGCCATTTTTCTCTGGCGAATTCCACAGGAAGCCCTTGATAACGGCTCCCTGTGGTGGTTCGCCAGCATCAACAGCAGTTTTATCGAACTGATGCCGGCAACGGGGACGCCAAAAATTTACGACGTCCACTACTGGTATGCGCCAACGGCGACGATGATGGTGCTCAAAATGACCCTGCCGCAGATCTATGCGGACCCGTACATGCAGGCTATGGGTGACCAGTGCCTGACTGAGCTGCAGTGGGCGGCCTGTGCCAGCGGGCTGTTCAGTATGGTGGTGTTTATCGCCGTGACATGGTTTATCGCCAATATCGGTCGTAAGGAAAGTGAAGACGAATACATTTCCGGGATGCAGCTGACTGACAAGCCTGCCGAAGTTAATAAGCTGCTGCGTAAAAACGGTGAGTTCTCTGACCTGCGCGTGGGTGATCTGCATATGGTCAGGATGGCGGAGGTACTCAATTTCCTGATGCATGGCACTATCGGGGTGGGGAAGTCGACGCTAATACGCTGGTTACTCGACTACATCCGCAAACGTGGTGACCGGGCCATCATCTACGACTCCGGCTGTACCTTCACAGAAACCCATTACAACCCGTCCACCGATTTCATACTCTGTGCTCACGACGAACGCTGTGCCAACTGGCAGATGTGGGGCGAGTGTGTCGACGCCGTTGATTATGACAACCTGGCCGCCAGCCTTATTCCGGTGGAAGGCGACTCAGATCCGTTCTGGGTATCCAGCTCGCGAACCATCTATGCCGACCTGGCCATTCGTATGTCTACGGACCCGGAACGCAGTATTGAGAAGTTCCTCAAAACCCTGCTGTCTCTCAGCATGAAAAATCTGCGTGACTATCTGGCCAACACGCCCTCAGCCAACCTGGTTGAGGAGAAGATCGAGAAAACGGCCATTTCCATTCGCTCAGTGGTAACCAACTACGCCAAAGCCCTTCGCTACCTGCAGGGGCTGGATGACGGAACAAAGCCACCATTCACCATCAGAGAGTGGATGACGCAGGAACGCTATGACAGCAGCTGGCTGTTTATTTCAACCCAGGCTCGTCACCGCAAGAGTGTACGCCCGCTGATCTCACTGTGGGTATCTCTGGCCACGCTGATGCTGCAGAGCATGGGGGAGAACAGCGACCGCCGCGTATGGTTCATTATCGATGAAGCCCCCAGCCTGCAGCGCATCCCCGAGCTTGCCGAGACACTTGCTGAGGCGCGTAAGTTCGGCGGCTGTTTCGTGCTGGGGATGCAGAACATGGCCCAGCTGGTTCACGTCTATGGCCGCGAGCTGGCCAAAAGCATCTTTGACCTGATGAATACCCGTATGTACGGTCGTTCGCCGAGTGCCGAGATGGCCAAAGTGGTGGAAGAGGAGCTGGGCAACCAGCGTAAGCGCAAAATCCGCGAGCAGAACAGCTACGGTCTGGACCAGGTGCGTGACGGTGTGTCCCTCGGTAAGGACGAGGTCAATAACCCCATTGTCGACTACGAGCAGATCATGCGTCTGCCAAACCTCAACTTCTACGTGCGCCTCCCGGGTGAGTATCCGGTCGTCCGTCTGAAGCTGAAATATCGCGCCCCGAAGAAGCGGCAGGCAGGCCTGATCGAGCGCAACATCCGTGATGCGCTTAGTCCAGAGCTTGAGAGGGTTATTCAGGAGAACGAGCGCGCAGCGGCGGCTGCAGGTCTGACATTCCCGACCGGAGACGAAATGCTGGAGAAGGGAAGCGAGACATCATCTGCTGCTGACGGTTCTGCACCGGTTTCATCAGCAGGGGCAACCGGCTCGCCGGCGGCATCGCCCGTCGAAAAAGTGGCTCGTGCCCGAATGGAGGAACCGAATCCATCACGCAGCGCTGCACCTGAACGGCAGCCGGTACCAGCCAGGGAGCCCGTGACATCCCGAACAGCGCCAGTGGTCCCGGAAGTAGTGACTGAAAAACACAGCACGGTGACAGACCCTGTCACCGAAGACAAAAAAGACAACGTTGTTTCTCTTCGTATTGTCGGGCTGGCTAAACGTACCGCTGAAGCACCGGGCAAAGCACCGGTCGTGGCCGATGTATCTGGCAGCAAATCTCCTGCTGGCTCCGTACAACCGATGCCGGATGCTCTCAAAGCCCTGCGAAATCGTCAGCACATATCTGAACCGCCCGTCGCATCACCCCTGAGCATGCTGCACAGGGCGCGTCAGCGTCCTGCCACTTCAGAAGGCGATCAGCAGACCGAAGAAAGCGGTGGCGAATCAATGAATCTGGATATGAAGGTGACGGCACTGCCTGACGGCGGCCTGAGTATGACGACGGCAGGGAAGTCAGTGACACCGCAATCCCCGGATGAAGCCCACAGCACCCACCGGCAGCTGGCGAAGGAAGAAGAGAACATTTTACTTCACCGTCACGCGGACGATCCGGGTTACGACGAAAACGACCATCACTATTACGACAGAGAGCCTGAACTATGATGTCAGTCGCCCCTGTAGCGTCAGCCGGCGAGGCTGCAGGCTACTACAGCAATTCCGATAACTACTATTTTCTGGGCAGCCTGCAGAGCCTCTGGATGGGAGAGGGTGCAAAAGAGCTGGGCCTTGAGGGCAATGTCCGAGGCGATGACCTGACGGCCGTGCTCGAGGGACGTCTGCCGGACGGCTCACGGCTTGGCAAGGAGGTTAACGGACAGCACGTCCACCGCCCCGGTCATGACCTGACCTTTTCCGCCCCCAAGAGCGTGTCCATTCTGGCACTCATCGGCAACGATAAAGAAATGGTGGAAGCACATAACCATGCCGTCCGCGTTGCGGCCGGCTATGTCGAGAAACTCATCTCGGCCCGCGACACGAAAGACGGCGTTACGTCCATTGTGCACACCGGCAAGATGGTGGCGGCCGCATATACGCATGATACCTCGCGCAATCTCGACCCGCAGCTGCACACCCATCTCCTGATTGCCAACATGACGGAGTATGCGGGCAAATGGAAAGCCCTGGCCACGGACTATATCCATAACGCCGGCTTTATCGAAACCGTCATGAAGCATCAGGTCACGCTCGGGAAAATTTATCGCAGCGCGCTGCGTGAGCGGGTTGAAGCGCTCGGCCATGAAGTGGAAGAAGTAGGCAAGCATGGCATGTGGGAAATCAAGGGCGTTCCGGAAGAAGTCCGGGACGAATATTCCTCACGGGGCCGGGAAATTCAGGGGGCCGTGGGGGCTGAAGCCACGCTGCGCAGCCGGGATGTGGCGGCCAAAGACACCCGCAGAGCGAAAGTTGACCCTTCGCGGATGCGCCTGATGGAGCGCTGGCTGGGCCAGATGAAGGAGAAGGGATTTGATCTGAAGGCGTACCAGGAGAGCGTGGTGCCGCGTGATGCAGGTCTTCGTGAGACCGCGCCTCAGCCGGAGCGAGATCACCAGGCTAAGCCGGTTCCTGCCGGGCCTGAACAGGCTTCTCCGCAGACGTCGTCCACGGCAGAAAAGAGCGTCGACACACCTGCTCAACTCACAGAACGGGAGAGCCTGTCCCGTCAGCCAGTACCACAACAGACTGACACGCTGAGTCAGCCGGCACAGACCGTTCCCGAAAAGACGCCGGCGACCAGGAGCATTCCTGCAGCGCAGCTGGACACTGAAATACCCCGCCCGGAACTGACTGAGGCTGTCCGTATGGCCATCTCGCAGCTCAGCGACAGTAAAACGCGCTTCACCTTTGGCGAGCTGATGATGACCACCGCTGAGCTGAGCGAACGGCTGCCGGAGATTCAGGATATTCGTGTGGCCATCGATGCGGCGCTGAAGGACGGCATGATTGTGCCGCTGGACAGTGAGAAAGGGGTCTTCACCTCCCGTATTCACCTGCTCGATGAACTCTCGATCCAGGCGCTGAGTCAGGAGCATCTCAAATCCACAAAAGTCGTCAGTTTCACCCGCCCGGCGCAGTACGCGCCGGCTGCGCTGGAAGTGGTAGAGAAAGACGCCCTGGTTCTGATGAATGCCCCGTCAGGCGTGGCGGGCATCCGTGACCTGACCGCGCAGCTGGCCGGTATTGCCGGCGCGAACGGTCGTGACGTGCAGGTGCTGGCCAGCTCTGCCGAGCGCGCCATTTCACTGGCGAAATCCGACGATTTGCGGGAACGGATCATCAGCCGTCAGCATGTTCTGAGCGGTGATTTTCACCTGAAACCCCAGAGCACGCTGATTATCGAAGGAGCAGAGCGTCTGGGATTAAAGGAGACGCTGGTTCTGCTGGGCGAAGCGCGCGCGCAGGACGCACAGCTGGTCTTTCTCGACAGTGCCGGGCGGCAGGCGAACGGTAATGCCATGTCCGTACTGGAGTCCGCGGGGGTTGTCCGCTCCCGCCGCACTGAGCCGGCACCCGGGCTGGAGGCCGAAGTGATCAGTATTCCGAACAAACGCGACCGTTACGAGGCGCTGGCCAACCGGTTTGCAGAGCTGAGCGGAGGAACTGAAAACGTCACCGCCGTCGTGATCGGCCGGCGTGAACAGGCACAGCTGACGGGCCTGGTACGTGAGGCGCTGCAGAACGCAGGGCAGCTGGGCCGCGATGGCGTGGAGATAGAGGCCCGGCAGCCGGTCTGGCTCGACAGCAAAACGCGCCGCATGCCCGGTTCATACCGTCCCGGTATGGTGCTTGAAGATCGCACGGACGCAAAAGAGCGTAAGTCGTATGTGATTGATCGGGTGCATGAGGATACGCGAGTCCTCTCGCTCATCGACGGGGACGGCGTGCTGACCCGGATGAAAATCGGTGATATCAGCGCTGACTGGCGTCTTTTCAGCCGTGAAACCCTCAGCGTGGCCACCGGCGAAAAACTGCTGTCCGTGGCGGGCGACCGCGAGCACAGCCTGAAGGCCAAAGATCGTCTTGAGGTGACCGGGATAAGTGAAAAGGGGATTGAGGTTAAACGGGGGGAAGACACCCTGACGCTGCCAAAAGACCAGCCGCTCTATCTGTCACATGCTTACGTGACCGCGCCGGGCGGACGGGATAACGACACCGGCGTGGTGCTGGCCGCGCTGAACAGCCGCGACATATCGACCCAGACCATGAACTCGCTGGCACAGAGTGGCCACCGTGCGGAAGTGTTCACCGCCGAAGTGCAGGACCGGGCTGAAGCCCGGTTGCAGCGCATGAAGACAAATGCCTCTCCCGTGCAGCTGGTCAAAAACCTGAGCGGACACCAGGACGTCAGTCAGGCGGTGGATTCACTGCATGACAGCGTCCGGACGGACGCGGGACTTGCCGTCTGGCGTGCCATTAACGACCAGCGCACCGTGGTTATCAGCGAGCTGAAGCTCGCGACGGAAGCGCAGAAATATCATCCCGACCTTGAGGCCATCGGGAATGAAATTGGCGCGATGATCAAAAACGGCGAGCTGTTATCCGTATCTGCAGGGGGAGAGCCGGTACTGGTTTCCCGGTCCACCTGGGAGATGGAGAAAGCCATTCTGCGCGTGGTGGAGGAAGGAAAGGGCACGCAGCAGCCGTTGCTGGAACAGGTACCGGAGGCCGTGCTGAACGGCCTGACGGATGGCCAGAAAAAGGCGACCACCCTGGTGCTGGGTACCACGGACCAGTTTATCGGGATTCAGGGCTATGCCGGCGTGGGGAAAACCACGCAGCTGAAGGCGGTGATATCTGCACTGGAGACCTTACCGGCGGACGTTCGCCCGGTGATGACGGGGCTTGCTCCTACGCACCAGGCAGTGAAAGAGATGAGCGACGTCGGTGTACGGGCGCAGACAATCAAATCCTTTGTCGTTGAGCATGACCAGGCGACGGCCGCAGGCGGGAAGCCTGACTATAAAGGCCAGGTGTTTCTTATCGATGAGTCCTCAATGGCAGGCAACCAGGATACGGCGGCACTGTTCCAGGCCATTGCCAGCGGCGGCGGTCGCGCAGTCTCGATGGGGGATATCGACCAGTTTGAAGCGGTCGACGTGGGCGCGCCGTTTAAGCTGATGCAGGAGCGAAGCCCGATGGATGTGGCCATCATGAAGCAAATCGTCCGTCAGAAAGACCTGCAGCTGCGCGGTGCCGTTCACGACATCATTGATAACCGGATCGATGCGGCCCTGCAGCGTATTGAAACCCAGACGGCTGACCGCGTTGCGCGTAGCGCTTCAGCCGCGCTCCCGGAGAGTGCCATTCAGGAAACGGAGGCGCCCGTTAACGATATCGTGGAGGACTGGACGGACCGGACGCCGGAGGCCCGGTCCCGCACGCTCATCATTGCGCAGCTGAACGCCGACCGTAAGGCGATAAATGCCGGCATTCATGCCGTGCTTGCTGCGCGGGGGGAACTTGGAGAGAAGGCCATTAAGGTGCCCGTGCTCGATAAAATCACCCATACCCGCCATGAGTTCAACAAAACAGAGGCCTGGGAAGCCGGGATGGTGGTTAAACGCGGCGATCGCTACCAGGATGTGCTGGCCGTTGACCGTAACGGCAGCACGGTGACGGTACGTGATGAGGAAGGGAAGATTGGTCTGGTTTCACCGAAGGAGCTGATCACCGGTGACGTGCAGCTGTTTCGCCGCAGCGAGATGGAAGTCCGTTCCGGCGATCTGCTTAAGTTCACGGCGACCGATCGCGAACAGGGGCAGATGGCCAACCAGCGCTATACGGTGGAGTCGGTCAGCGAGGAGGGGAATATCCGTCTGAAGGGGGAGAACGGTCGCGTCACCATCAATCCGGAGAAGGTCCGGGCGCAGCAGCATCTCGACTACGGATGGGCCGTTACCGGCTACGGTGCACAGGGGGCAAGTAGCGATTATGTCATTGCGCTTGAGGGCACGAAAGACGGGCGTAAGGCGCTGGCTTCCCGTCGGGCCTTCTACATCTCAACTTCCCGCGTCAAGGAGCACGTCCAGATTTACACCGACAATAAAGCGGACTGGGTTAAGGCGATAAAAACGCCGGAGCGTGATATCAAAACGGCGCACGATGCGCTGGCGCCTGAAACGCAGCGTAAACAGGCGAAAGCCATCTGGGCAATGGGGCAGCCGGTGAAGAAAACGGCCATCGGTCGCGCCTGGGTGCGCCATCAGGGCATGCAGGATGCGTCACTGACGGCAAAAATCATCCCGGCCACCCGGCGTTTTCCTGAACCGGCGCTGGCGCTGCCGGTGTATGACAACAATGGCAGGAGTGCGGGTCTGGCCCTGGTTTCCCTGGTTGCCAGCCCGGAAGGACGGATGACGCAGGGTGAGACCCGGATGGTCATGACAGAACGTGCCCGTGGCGCCGTGCTGCAGCGGAGTCAGTCCGGAAACACGATTGTGGCCAGCGACCTGACGGCCGCACTCGAGGCAGTACGAAATCATCCAAAGGACGGCGTGGTCTGGCAGACGGGAAATGAGTCACTCTCGACACATCTGTTAAAAGTTAGTGGCGGAATTATCAGGGCAGAGGAAGAGGGACTCGCTCAGCACGTTATCGGCAAAGAAAGCGAAATTGTACTTCCGGCAAAAACCGTGCTGCACGAAGCCCTGGCGGAAACTGCTGATCTTAAGGCAGCGCTGGCACAGGAAGAAGAAAGACGACAGCAAGATGAACCAGGTATCAGTAAGGCATTGATACAGGAGAATGCGCCCAAAGATGAGCAGGAAAAATACTCGATTCCGGTTGAGGATACGGTGCGCATCAGGCCTGACATGATCGCTGACAATCAGAGCACAGAACCACATAAACCCGAACACTGGAAGGTGAAACAGATAGCGGACAGGGACAGTAGCATGGCGAAGGACGTGGGAAGAGTGGACGGTCGCGATAATGTAGCGGACAAATCCCTTTCTGACCGTGAGCAACATATGGCGTCACGTATGGGCAGACAGCTGGTCAACAGTGAGAGCGATATCGTCCGTCAGCCAGACAGTAGTGAGCGTGGAAGGATGCCGGAGCGCGAAGAACAGACACTCACCCGAACCATTCAGAAAGAACGTTAATCTCACTTTTAACCACGAGAATCAGACAATGAAAGCAAACAAATTAGCAGCATTTATAGTTACAACATACATTGGCTTTATTTCAACGGCACACGCTTCAGCCCCTCAGCCATTATTCAGCCCGGAGCAGGAGGCACGTATCGGCGAAATCGCTGCCGACTATCTGGTTTCTCACCCGGAGATTCTGGTGACGGTCAGTCATAAGCTGCAGGAACAGCAGGAGGCACGTAAGCAGAAGATGTTTGCACTCAGCGTAATGGAGAATCAGGCGAACCTTCTGCATGATCCGGACACACCGGCTTACGGGCCTGATAACGCAAAGGTCGCGGTGATTGAATTCTTTGATTACCAGTGCGTGTTCTGCAGCCGCTTCGCGCCGGAGCTGGAGAAGGTTATGAAAGCGCAGCCGGACGTCCGCTACCTCTTTAAGGAGTGGCCAATATTTGGTGGTCGTTGGGAAGCTTCACTGCAGGCAGCGCAGCAGGGGCTGACGGTCTGGCAAAAGAAAGGGCCGCAGGCCTATGTCACCTATCACAATGCCGTCTACGCCACCGGCCATAATGAAGGCAAGCTGACGGCGGAGGATATTCTCGCGGCAGCGTCAAAGGCAGGACTGGCTGCCCCAGCTCCTGGCGACCATACCGCATCCCTTGAGAAAAACAGTAACCTGGCAGAGGAACTGGGACTCACCGGAACGCCGGGGATCATCGTCATGCCCGTTAGCGGTGCGACTCCCGACACCATCACAGTTTTCCCGGAAGCCGTAACCGCTGAAAGACTCCAGGCAGCAATCCGGAAAGCCACCAGAGTGAAATGATCCTCAGCCCGAAGAACGTCTCCCGCCAGAGACTGTTTTTCATGTTCCGCGCGTAATTGCCATCTTCCCGTTCCGTTCTCCTGCGCTTCCTCGATCAGGCCTGCCGGCCTGATACTGCGGCGAGCGCTGCCGGTTATAGTCCCTTAAGGGCAATTAGCATGCAAACTATGGACGGTTATCTGGTCTAACATCTGGAAAAATTACTGACGAGAAGGTAGTATTCGGATCGTCAGCGATCGTCTTGTGGTGGGACAGATTGTTGATTCAGATTACTTTTGTGACCTAACTCAAACTGACGGTTTGACTGCTTTGTGGTGAGGCAGGCGGGTGGCAGAAGATGGTTTTACGGAAGAAATGCGGACTTCCGGAAACAAACAGGGACAGGACGTGTCCAGTAAAACGTTCAGGAGCAGGTAACGGGATTTCCCGGAGCCTGAATGCACAAACCCCCTGAAATCTGTATCCACTTTGGCGGGCGGTTCAGATTCAGGGGGTCCAAAAGCAGGCGCGTTGCCTGTGAAGGATTATAACGCATGCACCATAGAAAACAACACCCGGCCGCCATAAGAACAGGCCGCCGTGAATGACAATCAGATTTCTGTTCACTGGTCAGATCTACCGAAAGATGAGCTAACCCGTTTCTGGCAGGATGTCGATGCCGGCACTCAGGGTAATTTCCTCATTGCACCGATCAAAAAACTGACCCGCCGCAAACGCGGTGAGCATTCCACAAAAGCCAAATGTGAGAACCCGGCCTGGTATCGCCCGGAGCATTATAAAAAGCTCTCCGGACAGCTCGGTCATGCCTACAATCGCCTGGTAAAAAAAGACAAAGAAACCGGGCAGGTCAGCCTGCGCATGCATGTTTCGCGTCACCCTCTCTATGTCGCCGGCCGCCGTAAGGCGGGACGTAAATATGGCTTCCGTCCGGAACGTCAGCGCCTGCTCGATGCGCTCTGGCCAGTGCTCATCAGCTTCTGTGATGCCGGCAAGCATACCATTGGCATGTGTATCTCCCGTCTTGCAAAAGAACTCAGTGCAAAGGACGCAAAAGGCAATGTCATTCCGGAAACGGAGGTGACGGTGTCACGCCTTTCACGGCTTATTGAGGAACAGGTAAGGTTTGGCGTTCTTGGCCTTGCGGAAGAACGCACCTGGGATCGTGAATCCCGCTCCTGGCTGCCAACGTATGTCTATATCACCCCCGTGGGATTCCAGATGCTGGGCGTCGATATGGACAAGCTGTTTAAAGAGCAGGAGAAGAAGCTCCGTCAGAGCGCCGAGCGTGAGCAGCTGATCCGGGAAGGGGTGATGAGCGAACATGATGATGTTCAGCCCCACTCCGCGCGGAAATGCTGGTCTGACCGTAAGCGCCGGGAGGCACTCGTTTACCGCCGCAAAAAAGGCGCAGAGCGTAAACGTGCCAACAATCTGATTAAGCTGCCGGCAGATGAACGACTCCATGCAATGTCTGAATGGATTTACCGCACCCTGCCGCCTGACGAAGCGTACTGGTGCACATCTGAGCGCCTGAAGGCTCTGGCCATCCAGCATCTTTACCAGCTGGATCTGGCGCTTTCTCCACCGGACTAGTCACAGACGAAACAAATGTCTTTCTGTTTACAGGCCCCTCACCGGGGCTTTTCGTGCTGGTTTTTTTCGGCCATTATGCTCATTTTTTATCCTTCACTCCTTTCTTCTTCCGGTCACCATGACGTTCTGCCGGTCGTTATGGCCCGCAATGTCCACTGTCTCTTTTTTTTACACAGAAATCCGCAAACGAATAAGTGAAGTAACCCGGAAATGAATATAAGACATTCCGCAAAACAGTCTTACTTCACCTTTTTTATCTCTCTGTTCATTACATTCCAGAGTAGATCTTTGTCTTTGGCCACTCTGTGGATACCGTAAAATGCCTTCGCATGCAGCGGCCTCACGGCCGCGCGCTCAGAAGGAAATCAAAAGTTCCTCCCGTCGCAAGCGCCGGGCCCCGTTCTGGCCACAACCCGGCACCGCATACATATCTGACCCCTGCTAAACCGACGCCGCCCCGGCCCGCAGGGCCGGAACACCCTCGCTTTAAGAGGGATGTTGTAACTAGAAAAAAGAGCAGCTGCAGTTTGAGTCGCGGCAAGCCCGCTGTACACGCTCGTAAGCGCCTGACGGCGCTAACGCGGAGATACAGCCCGTCAGCGGCCTCTGGCCTCGACGTGCTCACTCCGACCGCGCACGTCACTACCAGGCGTGGCGGTTAACGGGTATGGCTTTGCAGGGTAAGGGATGGGACAGGCAGAACCTTTCAAACCGCAGCGGCTTACGCCGGTCACGGCGCCCGTCGACTTCCTCTCCCTGTCTGGCTTCAGCTGGCGCCTCCATGCCGCGATGCGGCATCAGTGAGTTCTGCAGGGCAGTGTGTCCTTTTTTGTTGTCAAAACTCGTATCGGGAATATGCTTTCAGAAACAGATAAGCGAGGCGATAAAATGGACACGTTGCTTTTACCCGGCCAGAATCCCCGTGCCTGGGCGGAAACCATGATCAACCTGGAGGCCAGAAAACTGGTTAACACGGCCAACACGGTGGCGGCCATGCATCTCCAGGATGGTTTTATCCGGATTCAGTTTGTGGATGAGATCAGGGCATTCATCATGGCCCAGTTTGAGGCCGCACGCCGGGCGAAAACGGATGATGACTGTATGGCCTGTTTGCGGGCCTTACGGGCTGAAAATACCAGCCTGCTGGAGCAGTCCCGTTCGCTCAAAACCGGCTATGCAAAACTCTATGCCGAGGTGAAGGTTGTCCGGGACGAGAACAAAATTGTGGGCTACATCATTTCAGCGGTCGACGTCGTGGTGGCCGGTGCGGCCATCTTTGGTGGGATCGTCATGATGTCCTCGATGACGCCGGTGGGCGTGGTGGCTGGTGCGGTGATAGTCGTAAATGGCTTTAACACGATTTCACGGGAAGCCGCGCACAATCTCCTCGGTGATAAACAGACGGAGGGGATATTTGCGGACGGATCGATGGAGTTCGCTGAATTTATGGGCTTCAGCCGGCAGCAGGGGCTGGGAACCTATAAGGCTGTCACACTCTTCAGCGAAGTGTACGGCGCTTATGGCCTGAGGCTGAAACCCGAAGCACAACGGCTGTGGTACTGGACCAGGCCCGATTTCTTCAGGAAAGTATCCGGCACGCCACGTCCCGCAATGGCGCTTAAAATTGCGGGATGGGGAGTTAAAGCCAAAGTGGCGCTTGATTTACTGACTATTGAGCCTTCCGGGAAATAGTCTTCTGCAGGCGGAATGCTTTCCAGCCCAGTACAGGTGGGAAGGTCACCCAGGCAATGATCAGGACGACAAGGGAACTCATGCCCCCGGAAAGAATGTGTGTCCGGCTGCCAGCAATGAGGGTGACCAGCATAACCAGAACCAGCGCGACAGTGATCCATACCGACACCCGGAAGCGCCGTGATAGCGCATCGATGAGATGCTGCATGGTGCCTCCGCCTGCTGCAAGCCGGCCCTGTAAATTGTCCACTTCGCTCTTGCTGAAACCTGCCTCAAGCAGCTCTTTCTCACTGATAGCCATCACGTCCTCCCTAATCAGGCGAAAGTATACTGTATCAGACCAATAATCCCCAGGTGACCGGCGTAAGCATAATAAAAGAAATTACGCGGCATGAAACGCCGGCGGCCGTCCGGACAGATTTGCCTGCAGAAGGAAACTACTGCCAGGGGGAATGCCAGAGTAGGCAGCGTGGCCAGTAATAATGTTTCTGCGGGCATATCCAGGAGATGCGATAACCCGTTTAAACAAATCAGTGACAGCACGGCAGTGATGGCCGCCAGCCGCTGCACTCCGGGTGTATAGCTGCCAGAAACCGTTGCCATACTGATAGCGAGCGTTATTCCTGCCAGCCCGTAGCTTGCCGGCTCCAGTGGCCAAATCATGAGGGCCAGGAGCAGATATCCGGCGAGCATTCCCTTCCGGCCGTGCCGGTACTGAAGGGCATGCAGCTGCGTGACGCCTGCAAACACGAACAGAATGTTCAGGGCCCACCAGGGCTGGTGATGCGAGAAGGCCAGGCTGAACACCGGCTGCGTGATGACTGCCCAGATCCACAGACGACTGGCTCTCTTCTGCAGTCGTTCCGGGGTGCGCTGTACGTTCATCGCCCATATAAGCGTAAACAGGGGGAAGGCCATCCGGCCAAGCGCATACATCACCGGCCAGGCTGGCGACAGAAACACCGTATTGGTGTGATCGATAATCATGGCCAGAAGCGCGAGAAGCTTGACCATATCGAGAGCAGCGGGACTGAGCTGGCTGGCGTTCCGGATAGCGGGAAGAACGTCGGGTACTGAACGATTCATGCTGTAGATTCCCCTGGCGACACGCGGTTAACAGCCAGCTCTGAACATAATGCCAGAATGCCCTGCCGGTATGCGTTGCGACCCTGATCTTAAGTTTCTCCAGAATCTTGCGCACCGCAAATTCTGATTTATCACGCAGCACGCGCATTGCGCCTGCCACATCCTTATTCTGAATACAAATACTTAAATTATGAAAATCGTTCACACCGCCCCCTTTCTTACACTCTTATTATCGGCCGCATGAATATTATATTTAGTGGAGTAGGAAATTTCCTAATAAATTTTTCATATTAGCGCATTAAAACTTAGTCAATTTATCGACTCATTTTAAGTAAGTTAAGACCGTTCATTAATTATCTGTATTGTTTGCTGAAGTCTTTGCTTTGACCAGAGCAAAATCTTCACGAATAGATTTTGCGGCAGGCTTCCACCCTTTAGCCCATTCCTCGCTCATACGACCTTCACTGACAATTTTCAGGGTGATGGCATAAGGGGTGCGCTGCAGCTTCTTCGACAGCCAGAGTATATGATCATCGATTCTGTCATCCGGAATATCAGCAATAATCGAATGAATAAGGTCCAGGTCCTCCGGTGCCCACGGTTTTCCAGAACGCGGAAACACTTCATCAGGAAGGCGTGGTTTTTTTTCCTTTTCTTCTTTTACCTGCTTTCTGGCTTCTTTTTCCGCAGTGATGAGGCGCTGCCGTTCTGTTAACCCACCCAGGGTTGCAACCGTCCTGACCATATTTTCGCGCTGCTCACGCGTAATATTTACTTCACCGCATATAATGGCATTTAACGTATCGACAAGAATTTCCAGTTTGCTTTCGGTTAATTTTAAAGTCATACAATAATTTCCTTAATTTTTATTCGTTTTTAGCTCTTCCTGATGCAGACTACGCCAGCGCCAGGGCTCTGTCTGACCCGGTTCTGACCAGAGTCCGACTGACTGACGGCGGGCTTCGGCCTCCAGAACAGCGTAGTCTGGCTGGACGGGTTTTCCGTGGTACCGGTATGCCCAGGCCATGCCTTTGCGTATCTGTTCGGCATTCACATCCGTCACGCCAAGCCACACGGTACCGAGCACACGTCCATAGCGATCCGTATCACTTCCGGTGACGGTTACATGCCGCTGGGCCACCATCGATGAGAGTTCCTGACGGGAACGCTGGCCGAAGGGCTGACTCTTTTCCGGCGCATCGATACCGGCCAGACGAATGCGCGTCAGTTGGTTTCCTGGCTCAAGCACCTCAACGGTATCCCCGTCCAGCACGCGCACAATCCGGCCGATGATATCTGCACTGGCCGAAAACGCCACAACGAACAAAACCAGCGAGCAG
The DNA here is from genome assembly GCF_047530715.1 of Enterobacter sp. 04-C-12-SI-ECC. NCBI lineage: Bacteria > Pseudomonadati > Pseudomonadota > Gammaproteobacteria > Enterobacterales > Enterobacteriaceae > Enterobacter > Enterobacter sp. 04-C-12-SI-ECC. The sequence goes on along the minus strand of NZ_JBLKDI010000028.1, from coordinate 6,838 downwards.
AACTTCCTTTTCATTATTCGTTATCCCCGGTTGTATACACTGCGGTTATTAAGCACGTAAATTTCAACTCGGCTTATCCTCCAACGAGGCTTTTTAAAGGAATACCGAACATTGAATGTAATTTCCTGATCATGGGCAGTGTCAGATTACGTTTACGGTTAAGCACTTCATAGACCCGGTTAGATTTTCCGATTGCCGGCTCAAGATCTTTTACCGTCAGCCCCTGCTGTTCCATCCTGAACTTAATAGCTTCAATCGGGTCCGGCGCTTCGACAGGAAAGTGTTTATTTTCGTATTCATTAATCAGCACACACATGATTTCAAAAAAGTCTCCCTCCGGGGTATCGGCAGGAGGTTCGTTATCAAACATAGGCTCTACGGCGCGTAACGCAGCTTCATAGTCCTGTTCAGTTTTAATTGGTTTAATCTGCATAGGGTTTACTCCAGGCTGACAGTCTCAGCATCTATTTTGTCATATTCTTTATGCGTACCAATGAATTTTATAAACATCCATCCTCGCTGGTATGCAATCGCAACAATTAACCGATAGTCATTTCCCTTAATATTAAAAACCACTCGCCTGTTTTTAAGAATACTGGCACTACGGTACTGTTCTTTGATTTCGGCCGGGGTTTTCCATTCAGCTTTACTGGCCTCATCTACCCAGGCTTTTAGCGGCTGCTCTGCATCGGGATTCGCCGTCCAGAAATCCCTCAGTGTCTTGATAGCGATTATCTTCATGTCATAATGGTAGTCCCATTTTAGGACTATCTCAAGTTTTTTGTCCCATTATGGGACTTTTATTTTTCTGAGGAGACATACCAGGGGTCAGGGCCGGCTATGCTTGCACTGAGTGATTTGATATTTTTTGTTGTCTGCCAGCAGTCGTGACATGACCCTAAGGTACACAAGGCTCAGGATACCCCTGGGCCACAAGAGGTATCTATGATGAATTATCAGATGACGCTGAACGAACTCGTTACCACCACAGAACAGGCCAGAGCGAACTACCGCCGTCATGGTACCGATACATCCAAAATGTTCTATGAAGTTTGGTATGTACTGCTGGGAAGGGAGGCTTTCGACCAACAGACGCTGACGCTCAGGTGTCCGCTTGCACTGGAAGAAATGTACCGCCTGGCAATTGACGCGCCGTAGAACTATTCAGTTGCAGTCAGAGCCGCGAAAGCGGCTCTTGAAGATACTTACCTGAACTGCTTTTCTGATGTGCTGATCCCCTCAGCCAATGAGCTCCAGGGCATAATTGAAATTGAGGCCTGTCATATTGGTATTGAGGGCCTTCATCATGTCTGCACTCGTATACTTGACATTGCCCTTCAGGCTTCCCTGATAGCCTTTTGACGTGACCACTGCCAGTTGTTCCGGATTGCAGAGGGCTTTCATGCCTGCGAGCAGGTCTGACTCAACGGCACGCAGATAAGCGGGGAGGCCGCCACCACAAACCGATCGTCAGGCCTTGCCTGCATCAGCGCCTTCAGGGAGGTACACCGTCGTTCCGAAGGTGGACGCGTTGTCAGCCTTTCCCAGTAAGTGCGATGGCAGAACGGCATCGTGGAGAACGTCGCTTCATACGGGACCACGGGATCAGAGACATGAAGTAGCCCCAGGCCTGCGGATAAAATCCACATCTCAGCACCACTACGCGCTGCAGCTGCAGCTGCCCTGCTCCAGTGCTGGCCTGTATATAGCTCGCCGGCGGTCATGGGGGGCGATCCGCGACGGGCCTGCGCCAGTCTTTCCATCCAGAGCCTGTAAGCTCTCTCCACGTCACGTTCATCCGGGAAGACCGCATCACCTGCAGCCACAGTTTTGCGGCGCGTGCAGGTGACGATGAGATGGACGTCAGGTCGCGTTTTATAACAGACAGACATTATTTTCGAACCGGTTTACGAAGCTTCTGAAGGAGTAAAATTTCCCTGTCATCCAGCTCATCCCCATGTTTCAGCTTTTTAAATATAATTTTGTATCTCTTCGCTCTTCTCCATGTATGAATACTGACCAGCATTGCGGTTAATGCAATTATCATGGCAATAATTGATACATAAATAGATGTATTTTCTGGCAATTTTCTATTCCTCATGCGGACGAGGGAATGAAGACGTACCGGCCACTGCTCCGGCGTCGTTCCACACAATCACCCTGGCCAGATGGTCCGCCACCTCCTGCCCCGTGTAACCGGCCAGGAACGCCAGAGCCCTGGAGCCTGCGTCACGGGACTGCGGACTCCGGAACCCGAATGCGTCCGTCATCAGGAGCCACTGCAGACGTTCCGTCCAGCGCTCGCCGGGTTTGCGGACCGGCGAAAACACAATCTCCGTCAGCTGCCCGCGGTTGCAGTACAGCTGTCGCTGTTCCAGTTCATCCAGAAGGCTGTTCAGCTCGCGCCGGTCAGCTTCTTCCTGACTCATCTGCGGCCAGCGGATGCGGTGCAGCTGCAGCTCCTGCGCCTGGTCGCCCGTGAACCCTGCGCGGGCCAGCAGGTCAGCCAGCGCGGCCTGCGAGTCATCCTCACAGCCGGCCGCCGTGAGCGGGAACGCCTCCGGGCTTTCGCGCAGAACGTGCAGCAGGCGCGCAGGTGCCGCTTGCATCTGCAGGGACGCTTCAGGCCTGACCACGGCCAGGCGAATATCCTCAGTCAGCCCGGTGATCCCCAGGGCCTGCAGCGCGGTGTCCAGCTGGCGGTACCAGGTGCCGGTCAGGTCCGCCGGCGCGGTTCCGTCCGGTGAACCTTCCTCCGGCGCGGCGCTCTCATTGATCTGCACCCGGAACGCAATCCCCGCTTCATGGCAGGCCTGCAGCCAGGCGGCGACCTGCAGGGGATCGCCTTCGAGGCGCGTCACCTGCCCGGCCACGCTCCACAGCTGCAGGCAGGTGGTACCGTCAAGACGGATAACGTAGTCGCCCCGGCACGCCAGGTGCCATAAACCCTCGAGCGCCACCGGGCGGTCGTCAGCTTTCACTGTCTGGCTGTGCGGGACCAGGGGCAGAACCCGGACCGCCGTTGCGCGCTGCTCCGCCAGGACACGCGCCTGTTCGTCAGCGAGAAGCGGGGCGGCCAGCGCCCGGCCGGCGTCCGTCAGCTCAACGGCCAGTTGCATGTTCGGGGCGCGCAGGGTGCGCAGCCAGCCCGCGGCTTCCATGCGCCGGCAGGAGGCGCGGAGGTTAGTCCCGTACACCGGGGCGTCCCCGCCCTGCTCCAGCACCCGCTCAATATCCCGCGTGGCCACCGGTCCCGGACTTTTCGCACCGAGGGCGGCCAGCACAATCAGTACCCGCCGCTGCAGCGGTGAAGGGCGGCGCATCCGGAGCTCTGTCATAACGAGTTGTTTCCTGCGGGGCGCAATCCGAGCAGGCGCTGCAGCCGTCTCCCGTCCTCAGATATCCTGTTCCTTTGGGCAGCATCTTTGGCTTCATAAAAGTTGATCGCCAAATTATTCCAGAAGGTCTGCACTCCGGATGCCTGCTCCCACCGGTTAAGAAGAGTGGCGGTGTCCTGGTTCTTCAGCAGTCTTGTTATCTCTTCCTCCGCAGCCGAGGTCATCTGCTCATAGCTGAGTGGAAACGTCACTTCTTTCTCATCCATCCTGCACGCTCCGTCAGATAAGGGGTCTGAGGTCCAACCATGCGAAAAACCACGTTAAGAAAGCAACCTTCTGAAAAGGCGACGTTTATCAGTTTTTTTTCCGGCCATAAAGGGGGCGGAAATTATTCCCTGCACGGGTATTCGCAAGGATTTCGGTAGTGCTCTGGCTCTGCCCCCCATAACCTGGCGGACAGAGCATGATTGGGAAAGCGGTACCCTCACGGCAGAAACGATTGACGCAGGCTATATTTCTATTATTCTGGAAATATAGATAAAGGAGGTATTATGGATTTAAACACTGCTGCAAACGCACTTCGAGAACTGGGCCACCCGACACGTCTCAGCATATACCGGGAGCTGGTCAGGGCGGGTCATGAAGGCCTGCCGGTTGGCGAACTGCAGAAGCACCTTGAGATTCCTGCCTCCACGCTCAGCCATCATCTTTCAGCGCTGATATCCGCTGGACTCATAAGCCAGGAACGGCAGAGTCGTACCCTGTTCTGCAGGCCCTGCTATGCGCAGCTTGAGCAATTGATGGCCTTTCTGACAGAAGAATGCTGCGCAGGCGGCAGCTGCAGTCTGTCACCCGCAAAGACTCCCGAAGAGACCCCATTGTGAACAACCTGACTGATGCCCTGAAAAATATCGATCCGGCCCTCCTGGACGCGCCGCTGACGGAAGATAAGCTGAAGGCCAGAGAGATAACGCATCCGCCCCGCATCCTGATGCTCTACGGCTCGCTGCGGGCGCGCTCTTACAGCCGGCTGACAACGGAAGAAGGTGCCCGGCTGCTGACGGCCATGGGCGCGGAGGTGAAAATTTTCAACCCGTCCGGCCTGCCACTGCCCGATGATGCGCCGGAGACGCACCCGAAAGTGGCTGAGCTGCGGGAGCTGGTTCTCTGGTCGGAAGGCATGGTCTGGTGCTCTCCGGAGCGTCACGGGGCCATGACCGGCATCATGAAGGCCCAGATTGACTGGATACCGCTGACGTCAGGCGCGGTCCGCCCGTCACAGGGAAAAACCCTGGCCGTCATGCAGGTCAGCGGCGGCTCACAGTCGTTCAACGCTGTAAATCAGATGCGTATTCTTGGACGCTGGATGCGGATGATCACCATCCCGAATCAGTCATCCGTGGCAAAAGCCTGGGCCGAGTTTGATGAGGATGGCCGCATGAAGCCTTCTTCGTATTATGACCGCATAGTGGACGTCATGGAGGAACTGATGAAGTTCACCCTGCTGACGCGCGGTCGCAGTGATTATCTCACCGACCGCTACAGCGAAAGGAAAGAGAGTGCCGCGCAGCTTTCTGAGCGGGTCAACCAGCGCAGCATATAAAAAAGCCGGCAGATGCCGGCTTTTTCCACACTGTTATGCCCGCAGCCTGGTAAAAAATCAGTGGCTGACGCGGTTCCCGTGCTCATCAATGACGGCTTCGCCGTCCTCTTTGGTAAACGCGCCCTGCTGCGGGTCCGGCAGTATGTCCAGAACCACTTCGGAGGGACGGCACAGCTTCGTGCCGAGCGGTGTCACTACCACCGGGCGATTAATGAGGATCGGATGAGCCAGCATGGCATCGAGCAGTTCGTCATTGCTGAAGCGGTCTTCTGCCAGGCCGAGCTGTTCGTACGGTTCGGTATTTTTGCGCAGCAGGTCGCGCACGCCGATGCCCATATCCGCAATCAGCTTCTTCAGCTCATCGCGTGACGGCGGCGTTTCCAGATAGGGGTTTGAGGGCCAATGGAACGAAAACGTACGCTAAGAAGTTAATTCATTGTTTAAATTGAAATGTTGAATAAATCAGATTTCGGGTAAGTCTCCCCCGTAGCGGGTTGTGTTTTCAGGTAATACGCACGCTTTCAGGCATACCTGCTTTCGTCATTTTGTTCAGCGCTCGTACCAGGGCCATAGCCTCCGCAACCTGACCATCGTAGTCACGCAGCGTCAGTGAACCCCCGAACAGCTGTTTTACCCGGTACATCGCCGTTTCCGCTATCGAGCGACGGTTGTAATCTGTTGTCCATTTCCACCGCGCATTACTCCCGGTCATTCGCTGATTAGCCACTGCACGGTTACGGTCTGCATATTCACCGGGCCAGTAACCCGCACCTTTTCGGGGTGGGATAAGCGCGCTGATTTTCTTACGCCGCAGTTCATCGTGACAGAGCCGGGTGTCGTAAGCGCCGTCTGCCGATGCTGCCCTGATTTTTCTGTGAGTCTGCCGGATAAGACCCGGGAAGGCTTCTGAGTCCGTCACATTGTTCAGCGACAGGTCAGCGCAGATGATTTCATGTGTTTTACTGTCAACGGCGAGATGCAGCTTACGCCAGATACGGCGGCGTTCCTGGCCATGCTTTTTGACTTTCCACTCGCCTTCACCGAAGACCTTCAGCCCGGTGGAATCAATCACCAGATGCGCGATTTCACCCCGGGTGAACGTTTTGAAACTGACATTAACCGACTTTGCGCGCTTGCTGACACTGGTGTAATCCGGGCAGCGCAACGGAACATTCATCAGTGTAAAAATGGAATCAATAAAACCCTGTGCAGCCCGCAGGGTCAACCTGAACACGCGTTTAATGACCAGCACAGTCGTGATGGCAAGATCAGAATAGCGCTGAGGTCTGCCTCGTGAAGAAGGTGTTGCTGACTCATACCAGGCCTGAATAGCTTCATCATCCAGCCAGAAAGTTATGGAGCCACGGTTGATGAGGGCTTTATTGTAGGTGGGCCAGTTGGTGATTTTGAACTTTTGCTTTGCCACGGAACGGTCTGCGTTGTCGGGAAGATACGTGATCTGATCCTTCAACTCAGCAAAAGTTCGATTTATTCAACAAAGCCCCTGAAAAACTACTTACTTTGTTGAAGCGCTGCCAGTTCATTTTCCCCATCTCTTAACGGGTGAGAGTCCATTGGCCTGAAATAGGCACAGCCCGCAGAGGCAGTATCGGCAGAAACGGATTTTTATTTAGTGCCAGCTTTCTGTTTTGCTAAGGAAGGTGCGAATAAGCAGGTCATTTCTTCCCAAGCTGACTCGCTGATTAAAATTTCGCGGATCTGGGCCGATTTTTTTCCCGCAAACACATCGAATCAACCTATTTAGGCTATTTTTTCGGCACTGTTGCAAAGTTAGCGATGAGGCAGCCTTTTGTCTTATTCAAAGGCCTTACATTTCAAAAACTCTGCTTACCAGGCGCATTTCGCCCAGGGGATCACCATAATAAAATGCTGAGGC
>NZ_JBLKDI010000027.1:17523-51472 GCF_047530715.1 Enterobacter sp. 04-C-12-SI-ECC | reverse complement strand
GGTCCCACCTGACCCCATGCCGAACTCAGAAGTGAAACGCCGTAGCGCCGATGGTAGTGTGGGGTCTCCCCATGTGAGAGTAGGGAACTGCCAGGCATCAATTAAGAAGAACCCCGTACCGTAAGGTGCGGGGTTTTTTGCTTTGTGCGCCGGAAAATACCGGGTGGCGGCTTCGCCTTATCCGGCCTACAGGTTTTGCAGGCCCGGTAAGCGCAGCGCCACCGGGAAATGCTAACCGCACGATCTTACCGGGAAGAGATACAGGGGTATAAATAATGTAAGGTTTTGATAAACGCAGAAAAGCAAAAACCCAGCCATAGGCTGGGTTCTTTAAATAGTGGTGCCCGGACTCGGAATCGAACCAAGGACACGGGGATTTTCAATCCCCTGCTCTACCGACTGAGCTATCCGGGCAACGGAGCGCATTAAACCGCAATCGCGCCTTATCGTCAACATTATTTCAGGAAAAGCTGTTCAACTGCTTAAGTTTGCGGCAATCTGTACGTTTTCACCGTGAAAATGCACAAATCTTCCAGACAATACCGGGCCGTGCGGCAATGCTGATGACAACAGGAGGGCAGTATGGCAAACGACTGGCTTGAGCTCCGTCAGCATGCGGATACCGGCATTGAAACGATTAAAGCGCACTTCGAAGGCCATGCCTTCGATCCCCACTGGCACGATAGTTATCTGGTCGGGATTACCCTTTCAGGCACCCAGCAGTTCCACTGTCGTCGCGAACGCCACCGCAGCCATCCTGGTGATGCGTTCTTACTGGAGCCGGGTGAAATTCACGATGGCGACGCGCCTGTGGAAGGAGGCTTTACCTATCTCACCTTCTATCTTGACGAGCAGTGGCTGACGCGTACCCTCCGGGGATTATATGAGGCCACGCCGGATCGCTACTCGCTTCACTTTGCTCAAACGCTAACGCGAGAACCTCAGCTGGTCCGTTCTATCGGCGAGACATTTAACGCGTTGCATAGCGATGAGATGAAAATTGTTCAGCAGAGTACAATGGATAAGCTGCTCTCTCAGATCACCTCCCATTGCCACTGGCGTAAGAAACTCCCGTCGCAGCTACAGAGCGCTGCCGTGGCGCACCGCGCACGCGACTATCTTTATGCGCATATCGGCGAGAACGTGGGGTTGTCAGACCTTGCGCGCGAGACGGGCACGGATCGCTTTACGCTGACGCGCTGCTTTAAGCGCGAGTTCAACCTGGCACCGCACGCCTGGCTTATTCAGCTGCGTCTGGCAAAGGCGCGACAGCTGCTGGCGCACGGCGAACAGCCTGTTAATGTGGCTACAGCGCTCGGTTTTGCCGACCAAAGCCATCTGGGACGCTGGTTCCAGCGTGCATACCGCATTTCCCCTGCCCACTACCGCCGGTTGTGCACAAACCTTCCAGACGTTTCCAGAAAATAGCGGCACAGTAATGGCTCTAATAAAAAAGGAGCCATCTGTGAGTCTGATGCCTTATCTGCTGTTTGCCTTTGTCGCGTCGATAACGCCCGGCCCGACGAATATCCTCGTTCTCACTAACAGCCAGCACTTTGGTGTGAAAAATACCATTCCCGCCATTTTGGGGGGATGTATTACGGCGAGTCTGATTGTGCTGATATCGGGTGCCGGCGCCGGGGAGGTGCTGCGTCAGTTTCCTCTGATACGCCAGGCAATGAGTTGGGCGGGCGTGCTGTGGCTAACCTGGATGAGCTGGCAACTGTATCGGGCGCCTGCGGCGAATCTTTCTGAGAAGACGCCTCATCGCTTCACCGCGCAAGCCGCAGCGCTGCTGCAGATGGTGAATCCGAAAACGTGGATGATGGCGCTGGCAGTAGTGAGTCTTTTTGCTCCCGCGAGCATTCATCCGTTAAGAGATATTGCGCTGATGGCGCTATGGTTCTTACTGATTTCTGTGATGTGCCTGATGTGCTGGGCGTGGCTGGGGAAGGCGGTAAACCGGGTGTTTCGCACCACCGTAGCGATGGTGCGGTTTCAGCGCCTGATGGCGCTATGTCTGCTCGTCTCCGCCTGGGCGGGCATGCTGGTCTAGGTTAACGCCCCGCCCATACGACACTGGGCAAAGCGCAGAATGTCTTCCGCCAGGCGGTGCGCCGTATCCACATCGGCCTGGCTACGGTTCACCAGCATGCGGCTCAGGCAACCCTCCAGTACGAGCTCCATCTGCTTAGCGACCATTGCCGGGTCATCCACTTCAAGCGTTGTCAGCAGTTCGTGGGTGAAGTCATGCGCCGCACGTTTTTGCTGATCCGCCAGCTGGTGTATTGGATGGCCAGGATCGGGATAAAACGTACAGGCAGCAATAAACAGGCAGCCTGGATAACGATTGTTGCTGACGCACTCTGTCAGGGCGGTGTAGCGCGCTAACAGTTTTTGCTCGGCGGTCAGCTCTTCATTCAACATTAGCTGCCTGCGCCAGATATCCACCTGCTGGCTAAGATAGCGTAGGGCATCATAAAGCAGCGCCTCTTTATCCGGCCAGAAGCGCTTAAGCTCATCCAGAGGGTAATCGATACGGTCGGCTACCATCTCAAGCGTGGTGCTGGCGATCCCTTGAATCTCAAGTAGTTGCAGGGCTTGTCCCAGTACGTCTTCGCGTTGCACGGTTATCTCCTCCGCTATTCCCAACGGTATGTCCCGTCTAAAGTGTTGTTTACGGTTGGCGATTGCGCAAATGCGCGCTGAATGCCGGTGCGTCCATAAACCCGGTTACACGCTGTTCTGGCAGCTCTTCCCCCTGCTCATTGAAGAACAGAATGGTTGGCAGCCCAAGTACGGTAAGGTGTTTAAGCAGGGCCTTATCCTGCGCATTGTTGGCTGTGACGTTTGCCTGAAGGAGTACCGTCTCTTTCAGGGCATTTTGCACCTGAGGATCGCTAAAGGTGTATTTTTCAAACTCTTTGCAGGCAACACACCAGTCGGCATAGAGGTCGAGCATCACCGGTTTGCCTTTTGCCTGCGCCAGCGCGCTGTTGAGCTCATCGACGTTCTTAACGTGTATAAAGTTTAAATGTGCCTGCGTCTGGCCCACAGGCGAGCCGAACGCCCAATCCTGAAGCGGGCGCACGCTCACCAACGCGGCGGCGAGCAGGAGAATTTGCACCAGACGCATCCACGCTTTTTTTGCCCCCAGGCTGACGATAAACGCCCAGGAGAAGAACGCCACGCCGAGCATGGCCCACAGGCGCAAACCCCACGCGTCACCCATGATGCGCTCCAGCAGGAACACCGGGAGCGCCAGGATGACAAAACCGAACGCGGTTTTCACCGTCTCCATCCACGGGCCGCTCTTCGGCAGCAGGCGGTTGCCAAACACCGTCACCAGGATCAGCGGCAGGCCCATCCCCAGCGCGTAAAGATACAGCGTACCCCCGCCGAGCCACATATTACCGCTCTGGGCGATGTACAGCAGGATAGCGCTCAGCGGTGCTGTAGTGCAGGGGGAACAAATCAACCCGGCGATGGCGCCCATTGCGAACACGCCGCCCGCAGAGCCACCCTGCTGGCGATTGCTCATCAGCGTTAAGCGGGTTTGCAGCGAAGAGGGCAGCTGAAGCGTGAACAGGCCAAACATCGACAGCGCAAGCAGAATAAATACGGCTGACAGGCCGATTAGCACGTAAGGGTGCTGAAGCGCTGCCTGGAACTGCAGTCCGGCCGCGGCGACCACGAGGCCGAGCGCGGTATAGGTGAGCGCCATGCCCTGCACATAAATAAAGGCCAGGAGCAGCGCCCGGGCGGTAGAAAGACGCTGTTTGCCGCCCAGAACAATCCCGGAGATAAGCGGGTACATCGGCAGGACACAAGGGGTAAAGGCAATGCCGATACCAATCAGTAAGGCCCAAAGTGCTGAGAACGGCAGAGCAGAAGCAGCTTCGCCTTCATCCCTCACCCTGTCCCTCTCGCCTGAGGGGAGAGGGGAGGCAGCCGCTTTAACTTCAGTAAGCGGAACGACCTTCGTTTCAGGGGGGTAGCAGAAGCCCGCGTCGGCACAGCCCTGATACGTAACCGTCAGCGTGGCATCTTTATCCGCCTGATTCACCGTAACGGGCACGCTTAAGCGCTGGCGATAAATTTCACTTTTACCGTAGAACTCGTCCTCATGCCATTCGCCAGCGGGCATCTGCAATGCGCCAACGTTAGCCTTTGCCGGCGTGATGCTGACCTGCTTGCGGTAGAGGTAGTAACCCTCTTTCACCTGCCAGGTCAGATTGAGATCGTGCTGGTTTTGCTGAAAGTCGAAAATGAACGCCTGGTCGGCGGGAATAAAGTTCGAACGGCCGGGCGCGTCAAACAACCCGGCAAATACTGACGTGCTGCACAGCAGCAGGATCAGCGTAAAGAAGCGTTGAGCCATGAGAGATAGTCGTTATCGCCGTGGACCACTGGCAGCACCAGCAGTTCCGGGGTTTGATAAGGATGATGAGACTTGAGGCAGTCAAGGAGCGCCTGCTGATTCGCCAGATTGGTTTTGAGCAACATCTGGACTTCATACTCCTGCTCCAGCTTGCCTTCCCAGTAATAGAGGGAGGTCGCGCCGGGGAGCAGCGTGACGCAGGCTGCCAGTTTTTCGGCCAGCGCTTTGGCGGCGAGATCCTGGGCAGAGGCTTCATCAGGGGCGGTACAAAGTACGACAACAGCATCAGGCGTGTTCACAAGTCGACCTCCTCATCACGAAAGTCTTCACTATATCACGCCATGCGATTGGTCATTAATGAAACGGGCCGCAGAGCGGCCCGATTTTAACTATTTTTACAACGGCTAACCGTTTACAGCACAATGCCACCGATGATAAAGCCGAGGACGACGCAAAGCGTAATCGCCACCACGCCCGGGATCAGGAACGCGTGGTTAAACACGTACTTACCGATGCGGGTTGAGCCGGTATCGTCCATCTCAACCGCGGCCAGCAGGGTTGGGTAGGTTGGCAGAACGAACAGCGCAGAAACCGCCGCAAAAGACGCAATCGCCGTCAGCGGCGTCACGCCCAACATCAGTGCCGCAGGCATCAGCGCTTTGGTGGTGGCAGCCTGAGAGTAAAGCAGCGTCGCCGCAAAGAACAGTACCACCGCCAGCAGCCATGGGTAGTTGTGCAGCAGGTCGCCGGCAACGGTCTGGATGTCGCTGATGTGTGCTTTCACGAAGGTGTCACCGAGCCACGCCACGCCCAGTACGCACACGCAGGCGCTCATACCGGATTTGAAGGTGCTGGCGTTCAGCACTTCGCTGGTGTCGATTTTACAGGTGATGCTAATCAGCGTGGCGATGGTCAGCATGAATACCACAATCGCTTCGTTACGCGGCAGCACCGGGTTCTGGATCAGCCCCACGGTGTCGCTGATGGCGGTCGCGTAGAACATCACGGCGACGATACCGATCAGGAACAGCAGCACGGAGCGTTTCGCGTGCGGCTTCAGCTCGAAGACCTGGCTACCGCGCAGGCTCACTTCACCTTTTGCCAGACGCTCCTGGTAAACCGGATCGTCTTTCAGCTCGGCACCCAGGAAGTTACACAGCACGGCGGTAATCATCACCGCAATCAGCGTGACCGGAATACAGATCGCCAGCAGCGTCAGGTAGCTCACGCCCATCGGCTCAAGGATACCCGCGAAGAAGACTACGGCGGCTGAGATTGGCGACGCGGTGATCGCAATCTGCGACGCCACCACGGCAATAGAAAGTGGACGAGACGGGCGAATCCCCTGTTCTTTTGCCACCTCGGTGATCACCGGCAGCGTGGAGAACGCCGTGTGGCCGGTTCCCGCGAGAATGGTCATAAACCAGGTCACCAGCGGGGCAAGGAAGGTGATGTATTTCGGATGGCGGCGCAGCATGCGCTCCGCCAGGCTCACCAGGTAGTCCATACCGCCCGCCACCTGCATGGCCGCAATAGCGGCAATAACCGCCATGATGATTTCGATAACGTCAAAAGGGATTGCGCCGGGTTTAATCTGAAAGATAAGGGTAAGTACGAGCACCCCGAGACCGCCGGCAAAACCAATGCCGATACCCCCGAGCCGCGCGCCCAAATAAATCGCCAACAGGACGATGACGAGTTCTGCTCCAAACATAAAGACCTGCCTTGCTTATTAACAAGTTGATATTGAATTGTTGTATTTAGGTAACGCCTAAAAAGAAAAAAGGCACGTCACAAGTGACGTGCCTTTCGGAAGCCTAGCCTGAACTGTTACTGTTCGCTTTCATCGGTATATCGTTTCGCTTTATATGCCGGATGCATCAGGTTCTGGGCCGAGAAGATATCGTCCAGCTCGGCTTCGGTCAACAGTCCACGCTCCAGCACGACTTCACGCACGCTCTTACCGGTTTCGGCGCAAATCTTACCAACGATGTCACCGTTGTGGTGGCCGATGAACGGGTTGAGGTAAGTAACGATCCCGATGGAGTTATAAACATAGCCTTCACAGACTTCTTTATTCGCGGTGATGCCGTTAATGCATTTTTCCAGCAGGTTGTAGCAGGCGTTAGTCAGGATGTGAATGGATTCAAACATCGCCTGGCCAATCACCGGCTCCATCACGTTCAGCTGCAGCTGACCGGCTTCGGAAGCCATGGTCACAGTGGTGTCGTTACCGATGACTTTGAAGCAAACCTGGTTCACCACTTCCGGCACTACCGGGTTAACTTTGGCTGGCATAATGGAAGAACCCGCCTGCAACTCTGGCAGGTTGATTTCGTTCAGGCCAGCGCGCGGGCCGGAGGAGAGCAGGCGCAGGTCATTACAGATTTTGGACAGTTTCACCGCCAGACGTTTCAGGGCGCTGTGTACCATTACGTACGCACCGCAGTCGGATGTGGCTTCAATCAGGTCTTCCGCAGGCACCACCGGCAGGTTAGACACTTCCGCCAGCTTCTGAACCGCCAGCTGCTGATAGCCATCCGGGGTGTTCAGACGCGTACCGATGGCGGTGGCGCCCAGGTTCACTTCCAGCAGCAGCTCGGAGGTGCGCAGCAGGTTTTTGGTCTCTTCGTTAAGCAGCACGTTAAACGCGTGGAATTCCTGACCGAGGGTCATTGGCACCGCGTCCTGCAGCTGGGTACGGCCCATTTTCAGAATGTCCTGGAACTCAACGGCCTTACGCTGGAAGCCATCGCCCAGTTGGTTGATCGCGTCGACCAGTTTGACCACGGAGGCATACACCGCGATGCGGAAGCCGGTTGGGTAGGCGTCGTTGGTGGACTGGCATTTGTTAACGTGGTCGTTCGGGTTGAGGTACTGGTATTCACCTTTCTGGTGGCCCATCAGCTCAAGGCCGATGTTTGCCAGTACTTCGTTGGTATTCATGTTGACGGAGGTACCCGCGCCGCCCTGATAGACGTCAACCGGGAACTGGTCCATGCATTTGCCGTTGTTCAGCACTTCATCGCAGGCAGCGATAATCGCATTTGCCGCGCTTTTAGGAATGGTTTGCAGCTCTTTGTTCGCCAGCGCTGCGGCTTTCTTCACCATCACCATGCCACGGACAAACTCAGGGATATCGCTGATTTTGCTGTTGCTGATGTAGAAGTTTTCAATCGCTCTCAGAGTGTGAACACCATAGTAGGCATCCGCTGGAACTTCCCTGGTACCCAACAAGTCTTCTTCGATACGAATGTTGTTTAACATGTGAACCTTCTTTTCAAGCTGCCGATGGATTGTACTAAACACACAACATATATGTGGTTTTGAATATTTTCTGACCGACGATTATTCCCTCAATCGGCCAGATGTTCGAGATCATATGCTGATGATAGCGAATTGCCGTAAGCTGGATCACTTATTATCGACCCGATTCCATGATAATTATTAATCTGTGAAATGTGTCACCGCTTTAATATTTCCAAAAAAAATATCCGTGCAAACCGATTGAATTTTGGCTAACCGTCTCCATCTCTTACAGACGCGTGACGCGAACACATTCAGACAGGGGCCAGATGGCACCTGCCACACAGGAGATGCCAGTGCGCTGGATACCGTTTATTGCTTTCTTTCTCTATGTTTACATTGAGATTTCTATTTTCATTCAGGTAGCTCACGTGCTGGGCGTCCTGCTGACGCTGATTCTGGTGATCTTCACCTCCGTCATCGGCATGTCGCTGGTGCGTAATCAGGGTTTCAAAAATTTCCTGATAATGCAGCAGAAGATGGCCGCAGGCGAAAGCCCGGCAGAAGAGATGATCAAAAGCGTGTCGCTGATTATTGCTGGCCTGCTGCTGATCCTGCCGGGGTTCTTCACCGACTTCCTCGGCCTGCTGTTGCTGTTGCCGCCGGTGCAGAAGCACCTGACCATGAAGCTGCTGCCGCACCTGCGCTTCAGCCGCATGCCGGGCGGCGGGTTCAGCACAGGGCCAGGCGATACCTTCGAAGGGGAGTATCAGCGCAAGGATGAACAGCGCGACCGTTTAGACCACAAAGACGATCGATAATTTTTTTGCCCGGTGGCTTCGCTTACCGGGCCTACGGATTTTTCCGCTTCGGTAAAAACGCCCACAGCCCCGCCAGCATGACGATGGCGTACGCACTCTTCCATCCCACCATCGCCAATAACAGCAGGCACAGCACGCCCCCGACGACCGCCAGTGCTTTATAGCGACCTTTCAGCAGACGACAGCCCGCCAGCATGCACAGCAGGTAGATCATGATGAAAATACCGTTGGCGTAGATAATTAGAGCATCGAGGTTGATGTCGAGAAGATAAATACCCAGCGAGCTCAGGACGCAGCAGCCCAGCACGGCATTCAGCGCATTCATCGGGAGTTGACGTTTAGACAGCCGCGCGAGGCGGCTCTCAGGTTTGTAGCCCGCCTGTGACCACACCAGACGGGCGAAGCTCTGGATATAAATGTTGAGGCTGGCAAAGCAGGCGAGATAGCCAATCACACAGGCCACCCATAGCGCCTTCACGCCGAAAAGTTTAACCACGATACCCGGTAGCGATGCGGCGGCGGCTTTATCTTCGCCGAACGCGTTGAAGTGCAGCACCAGCACGGTACAGGCCCAATATACGGTGCCCGCCAGCAGTAAACCAATCATCAGAGCGCGGGGAAAATCACGCTCGGGCTGTTTAAACTCGGATGCCAGGTGAGCGAACGCTTCAAGTCCAACAAAACACCAGAACATGACGGATAACGCAGCGAAAAGCTGTGAATGGTCGATATCGTTTATCGCAGGGAAGGGGATATCCGCTACGGTAATGTTACCCGCAAACCAGATGGCGACGATCAGCACGACGATCAACGCTGCAACCAGCGTTTGCAGATTCGCGCTTGAACTGGCTCCGCGCGAGCCCACCCACCAGACGATCGCCAGCGTACCCAGCTCAGCCAGCAGCAATTGTTCGTCGTGCCAGCCAAACAGCGCCTGTCCAAAGCCGGTGGCGATATGCAGGGCTGCCGGAAGGCCAACGGGTATTACCGACAAAAACAGCCAGCCGGTCACACGCTCCATGCGCGGACCAAACGCCATGCCGACAAAATGCGCTACGCCGCCCGCGCTGGGGAAGTGCCGCCCGAGTATGGCAAACACAATCGCCACCGGGAACACCAGCAGGATCAGCACCGGCCATGCCCAAAGACTGTTATTTCCGGCGACCAGCGCCGCCAGTGCCGGTACGGCAAACACGCCGGTACCTAACAAGGAGGTTGAAAGCAGGCCAACGCCCTGCGCCAGCCCCAGCTCCTGCCTGAGTCCACTCATTTACCTTGCCCTGCCACCATCAAAAGAGAGTGGATGGTAACACTTTCGCAAATTTTTTTTCGATTCCCCCTTGAAGGGGTAAAAAGCTATCCCCATCTCTCAGGGCACTAGTCGGAAAACCGCATGCGGGCCGGCGTCATCCATAACTGATAATGACTTTCTCAAAGGAGAGCTATCAATGAGTATTCGTCCGTTACATGATCGTGTGATCGTCAAACGTAAAGAAGTTGAAACCAAGTCTGCTGGCGGCATCGTTCTGACCGGTTCTGCAGCAGCCAAATCAACGCGTGGCGAAATCATCGCTGTCGGTAAGGGCCGCATCCTGGAAAACGGAACTGTGCAGCCGCTGGACGTTAAAGTTGGTGACATCGTAATTTTCAACGATGGCTACGGCGTGAAATCCGAGAAGATCGACAATGAAGAAGTGTTGATCATGTCCGAGAGCGACATTCTGGCAATTGTTGAAGCGTAATTTACGCACGAGAATTTGAGGAAATAAGAACATGGCAGCTAAAGACGTAAAATTCGGTAACGACGCTCGTGTAAAAATGCTCCGCGGCGTAAACGTACTGGCAGATGCAGTTAAAGTGACCCTGGGCCCGAAAGGCCGTAACGTAGTGCTGGATAAATCCTTCGGCGCGCCAACCATCACCAAAGATGGTGTTTCCGTTGCACGTGAAATCGAGCTGGAAGACAAGTTCGAAAACATGGGCGCGCAGATGGTGAAAGAAGTTGCCTCTAAAGCGAACGACGCTGCAGGCGACGGTACCACCACCGCGACCGTACTGGCGCAGGCTATCATCACTGAAGGCCTGAAAGCCGTTGCTGCGGGCATGAACCCAATGGATCTGAAACGTGGTATCGACAAAGCTGTCGCATCCGCTGTTGAAGAACTGAAAGCGCTGTCCGTACCGTGCTCTGACTCTAAAGCCATTGCTCAGGTTGGTACTATCTCCGCTAACTCCGACGAAACCGTAGGTAAACTGATCGCTGAAGCGATGGATAAAGTCGGTAAAGAAGGCGTGATCACCGTTGAAGACGGTACCGGTCTGGAAGACGAACTGGACGTGGTTGAAGGTATGCAGTTCGACCGCGGTTACCTGTCCCCATACTTCATCAACAAGCCAGAAACTGGCGCTGTTGAGCTGGAAAGCCCGTTCATCCTGCTGGCTGACAAGAAAATCTCCAACATCCGCGAAATGCTGCCAGTGCTGGAAGCCGTTGCGAAAGCAGGCAAGCCGCTGGTTATCATCGCTGAAGATGTTGAAGGCGAAGCGCTGGCGACCCTGGTGGTTAACACCATGCGCGGCATCGTGAAAGTGGCTGCGGTTAAAGCACCTGGCTTCGGCGATCGCCGTAAAGCAATGCTGCAGGATATCGCAACCCTGACCGGTGGTACCGTGATCTCCGAAGAGATCGGTATGGAGCTGGAAAAAGCGACCCTGGAAGACCTGGGCCAGGCGAAACGCGTTGTGATCAACAAAGACACCACCACCATCATCGACGGTGTGGGTGAAGAAGCCGCTATTCAGGGCCGTGTTGGTCAGATCCGTAAGCAGATCGAAGAAGCCACTTCCGATTACGACCGTGAAAAACTGCAGGAGCGCGTAGCGAAACTGGCTGGCGGCGTTGCGGTAATCAAAGTTGGTGCGGCGACCGAAGTTGAAATGAAAGAGAAGAAAGCACGCGTTGACGATGCCCTGCACGCGACCCGTGCTGCGGTAGAAGAAGGCGTAGTTGCTGGTGGTGGTGTCGCGCTGGTGCGTGTAGCCGCTAAGCTGGCTGGCCTGACCGCTCAGAACGAAGACCAGAACGTGGGTATCAAAGTTGCGCTGCGCGCAATGGAAGCTCCTCTGCGTCAGATCGTGTCCAACGCCGGTGAAGAGCCATCTGTGGTTGCGAACAACGTGAAAGCGGGTGAAGGTAACTACGGTTACAACGCGGCAACTGAAGAATACGGCAACATGATCGACTTCGGTATCCTGGACCCAACTAAAGTGACCCGTTCTGCTCTGCAGTACGCTGCATCTGTAGCTGGCCTGATGATCACGACCGAGTGCATGGTAACCGACCTGCCAAAAGGCGACGCGCCTGACTTAGGTGCTGCTGGTATGGGCGGCATGGGTGGAATGGGCGGCATGATGTAATCATGTCGTTCTGAACCTCTCAGAACGAACCCCGGACAGAAATGTCCGGGGTTTTTTATTGCCGCTACTCAAATGTTCCCTTCACGCATGCTGCGCCTTCGCGCACCATCTGGCGGCCTTTCGCCCAGACCTCGCGGATCTTCAGGTCATCCGTCAGCACCAGGAAATCGGCATCGCATCCGGGCGCGAGCCGCCCCTTATGCTCCAGCCCGAGAAACTCCGCTACGTTACGCGTAAACGGCAGAAGCGCCTCCTCCAGCGGCAGGTGATACCGGCTGACCAGTTGCTGCAGCGTCTGAGGCAGAGATTCGAACCCGGCTACGCCAATGCCCACCAGATTACCGTTCGCGTCAAAATTCGGTTGGCTGCCGTTACCATCCGAGCTGAGCGTAAGCCGGTTAAACGGCACCTGCGCTTCACGGGCCGTCGCGATGGCGGTGGCAGCATCAATGGGCTCACTGATGCTGGTGGTGATGTCGATATAGCCCCCGTCGCGGGCATAATCCAGCGCGGCGAGGAACAGCGCCTGGTCGCGGTTAACGTGGGTTGGCAGCAGCTTCGTGCGGGGCACGTCGGCATTTTTCAGGATGTTAAGCAGCGGCTCCAGCAGCTTCGGGCTGTTGCCGAGGTGAAACACGGATATGCCCGCTTTGGCGCCCAGCAGCCCGCCGACGCGCGACTGGGCGGCCATATTCGCGAGCTGGTCATCCGCTGGTGCGGAAGAGCGATGGTCGGAAATCGCGCATTTCACGCCGATGATTTTATCAATCAGCGCCACATCCTTTTCGATGCTGCCGGTAATCGTCGGAGAAGGCAGCCCGTATGCGCCTGTCAGCATCCACGCGCTGATCCCTTCATGCTCAAGCGCCCGCGTTTTTGCCAGCAGCGATTCGGGATGGCGGGTCACGCCGTCGGTACCCAGCAGGCCAACAACGGAGGTGATGCCCGCCGCCACCAGCGCGGACAACCGTACCTCCGGCGTCCGGGTGTGCGGACCGGCTTCACCGCCGCCGCCGATCAGGTGTACGTGCTGATCGATAAAGCCTGGACAAACCACCGCCCCGGCGAGATCGGTTTCAGGACAGTTAAGCCGCATTGCTGCGCGATCCGTTTTTTCAATAGCGACGATTTTTCCCCCGGCGATTAGCAGATCGCAACGTCCCCGATCCTCCGGCGCGTAAAGGTGCACATTGCGGAAAAGATGGGGTTCCAGCACTGAAAAATCCATTTTTATCTCCTCAGAAGAGTAGCTGCATTACCCACATTGAGAGCAGGGCGTTAATGACGCAGACGGTAATGATGTGTGGATAATACTTCGGGTTAACGCCTGCGGTGCCCAGGCAGCGGCCGGTGTTTTGCACCGGATTGCCCATCAGATAGATGGCGGGCAGCAGAACGGTGGCATCGTGGCCGTTGAGCGTGCCGGCAGCCACCAGGCTGGCGCAAACCCCCACGCCGCCGCCCATACTCATCACCGAGGCCAGCAGGACCGTTGCCGCCGCGCCCGGAAGCCCCCACAGGGCCATAATTGGCTCGCAAATATTGCCAACAATATCCAGCAGGCCGGTCACCTTGAGCGCCTGAATGATGACAAACGCCATAACCACGTTCGGCAGCAGGCTGGTAGTGGCGATGGTAAAGCCTCGGCGGGCGCCATCGATAAACATGTCCATGATATTTTTACGCGGCTGGGCGATCATTTTTTTCCTCCTGAATACGACGATCTTCCATGTGAGCGATCCACAGACGCAGGAGGTTCGCGCCAACAAATTTAAACATCAGTATGACGGCCAGCGGCGTGATTACCGGGACGGTAATAAACGTGAAGAGTGCGGCGCCGGAAGAAAAATAGTTGGTAATGATGGCGCTACCGCTGGTCTGGAAGGTGGCGAAAATGGCGCGCTCGCGATCGGTAATAGCCCCTTCGTCGGTCAACTCTTTGGTCATCCCTGCTGCGGCATCGGTATTTTGCAGGTTGGCGATGAGGGCCAGAGAGCAGACGCCCGGTACGCCAAGCAGCGGGCGCAAAATGGGCGTCATCAGCTGTTGCGCGGCACGCAGCCCGCCCAGCCCCTCGGTGACGGCAATGATCCCGAGCGATAAAATGACCGAAGGCGCCAGTTCAAGGGCAAACAAGAAACCGTCTTTCGCCCCCGTGCCGCCCTCACCGCGAAACGTGAGCGCGCCGTTCACCGGACCGAAGCTGCCGTTTAGGACGGTAAAATCCAGCACGCGCCACCATTCGGTACTTTTGGCGAAAAAGCCTGAGAAAAATACGATGGTGAGCACAAACGCCAGATAGCCCACCCATGTTACCTTTTCCTCTCCTGAGGATGATGCACTCATGAAACCCCCTGTTTTAATCGCGTACAAAAGTTGTACGTCGCAACACTAAAAACGATCGAGGGCTAAAACACGATATCCCAAAGGGCATTATCAGAATTCATTTAAGATGTCGGAGGAGTGATGTACGGAATCCGGCTCGCAGAAATGCGCGGGGATTTTTCTTTTAGTCATCTTTTAGGTATAAGATTTACACACGGACAATTACTGTCCAGCTTATTGAAAACGAGGAATAACATGCGCGTAAAAGTCTGTGCAGGGATCGTAGGAGCAGCGTTGCTGCTGGCGGGTTGTAGCTCCAGCAATGAACTGTCGGCAGCGGGCCAGGGCGTTCGCTTTGTGGAAGATAAGCCAGGCAGCGAATGCCAGCTGTTAGGCACGGCCACCGGTGAACAAAGTAACTGGATGTCGGGTCAGCACGGTGAAGAAGGCGGCTCTATGCGCGGTGCGGCGAATGCCTTGCGTAACCAGGCTGCTGCAATGGGGGGGAACGTGATTTACGGCGTGAGCAGCCCGACGCAAGGAATGCTCTCCAGCTTCGTGCCAACGGCCAGCCTGATGAGCGGCCAGGTCTATAAGTGCCCGAACTGAGTTTACTTGCTGATGGCGCTGCGCCTCACCTCGTAGGGCAGGTAAGCGTAGCGCCACCTGCCTTTTAGCGCTGCCGCAGTTGCAAATCCAGCGGCGTCTTACTCGGCTCTCCGCCAATCTCGCGTGCCAGCTTCGGCACCATATAACCTGAAACCAGCGTTAACAGCTCGCGCATAATTTGTCGGGCTTCCTCATCCGTCACCATGAAATGCGCCGCGCCCTGCACGCGATCCAGCACATGCAGGTAATAGGGCATCACGCCTGCGTCAAACAAGGCATTGCTGAGATCGGCCAGCACCCGGGCACTGTCGTTCACGCCGCGCAACAATACGCTCTGGTTGAGCAGCGTCACGCCCGCCTTACGCAGACGCGCCATCGCCGCGCGAAATTCATCGTCGATTTCATTCGCGTGGTTGATATGGTTTACCAGCAGCACCTGTAGACGTGACTGCTCCAGGCGCGTGACCAGGGCGTCGGTAATACGCGCCGGGATGACGATCGGTAAACGGCTGTGAATGCGCAGACGTTTGATGTGCGGGATGGCTTCAAGCTGCGTCAAAAGCCAGTCCAGTTCATGATCTTTTGCCATCAGCGGGTCACCGCCGGAAAAAATAATCTCATCCAGCTCTGGATGGGCGGCGATATAGTCCAGCGCAACCTGCCAGTTGCGCTTATTTCCCTGGTTTTCGGCATACGGGAAGTGCCGACGGAAGCAGTAACGACAATTTACCGCACAGCCGCCTTTTACCAGCAGCAGGGCGCGATTGAGATATTTGTGCAGTAAACCCGGCACCACGCTGTTTTGCTCTTCCAGCGGATCGGTGCTGTAGCCCGGCGCTGTAATAAACTCATCCTGCGACGTAAGGGTTTGTTTTAATAAAGGATCGTCAGGGTTGCCTTTTTCCATGCGCGCAACAAACGCGCGGGGAACACGCAGGGCAAAAAGTCGCTTTGCCTCACGGCCAGCAAGCAACTCCGGATGCTGATCGAGGTCTAAAAGACGCAGCAATTCATCAGGACTGGTGATTACATCGGCAAGTTGCGATAACCAATCTTCTCTGGATGGGGTGTTTAGGGTTACAATATGCGCCATTTTGTGGCTTAGCTACCAGTTAACAAATTTAGAGGGCCTTATGGCAACGTACTATAGCAACGATTTTCGTGCTGGTCTTAAAATCATGATGGACGGCGAACCGTACGCGGTTGAAGCCAGCGAATTCGTTAAACCAGGTAAAGGTCAGGCATTCGCACGCGTTAAGCTGCGCCGCCTGCTGACCGGCACCCGTGTTGAGAAAACCTTCAAATCTACTGACTCCGCTGAAGGCGCTGATGTTGTCGATATGAACCTGACTTACCTGTACAACGACGGTGAGTTCTGGCACTTCATGAACAACGAAACCTTCGAGCAGCTGTCTGCTGACGCGAAAGCCATTGGCGATAACGCGAAGTGGCTGCTGGATCAGGCTGAGTGCATCGTGACCCTGTGGAACGGCCAGCCTATCGCCGTTACCCCACCAAACTTTGTTGAGCTGGAAATCGTTGAAACCGATCCAGGTCTGAAAGGTGACACCGCGGGTACTGGCGGCAAGCCAGCAACGCTCTCCACCGGCGCTGTGGTGAAAGTACCGCTGTTCGTACAGATCGGTGAAGTGATCAAAGTGGATACTCGCTCCGGCGAATACGTATCCCGCGTGAAGTAATTTACGTAATGATTCGAGGCGCAGCGTCCGCTGCGCCTGATTTTTGCAGGCAGGGATGATGAAACGTACCGTTAAAATTCTGCTTCTGTTAGCGCTCTCCAGCGTACTGCTTTCCGGCTGTAACACCGCCCGTGGCATGGGGGAAGATATCCAGGATCTCGGTCATATCATTTCTCACGCAGCCAGCTAAGTCCGTCTAATTTTCCTAAAATTGCTTCCTTTTCCGTCAATCGGCGGGATCTTGTCTATTCTTAAGTTGCTATACACAAAACAACTTTGGCTATAAAAGGAAGATATTATGGTTAAGAAAACAATTGCAGCGATCTTTTCTGTCCTCGTGCTTTCCTCCGTGTTGACTGCATGTAATACCACCCGCGGCGTAGGGGAAGATATCTCCGACGGTGGTAACGCGATTTCTGGTGCAGCAACTAAAGCTCAGAACTAATGAAGCATGGACGGTACGGCACGTGAGTTTCACCGTACCGTCAATTCTCTGCTTCCTGCAGGGATAAAAACGGTGAAAAGCGTGTATCCATATGCAGCTTCATGCGGATATTGCGTTTATAGGTATAAACCGTTTTTCCGTTAATGCTCAGGTGAGCGGCTATCTTTTGGTTGCTCGCGCCGTCCATCCATAACGTCAACACTTTCTCCTCCTGTCGTGTCAGCAAGGGGGCGGCCACCGTCGGGCGGTACGTGCTTGCGCGCGAAATTAACGCGTCATTGATAACCGTCGCGATTTCCTCAAGAGGGGCATTTTTTATTAGCGAAGACCAGACCGGGAAGTTCCCGAGCCAGGTCGCCAGGCCCTTGTCCTCTCCCGATTGCAGCATAATAAAAGGTAATTTTTCGCTGGCATTCAGCAAAGAAGAGAGTTGCTGGAAATGGTGAATATCCTGCCTGAAACCATACAGGTCAGCGATGACCAGCTCAGGTTTCCATTGCAGAATATGCTCCCTGGCGAGGAATAGATTGTTCAGCCCGGTCACAACGTAGTGCCCCGGGAACAAACCGGAATGATTGAGCCATGCTTCAAACCCGGTGCGGGTGAAGTGACAACGGTCAATCAAAAGAATCTTGAACATATTTTATTCGCAGTCGGCTAGTGGTTTGGCTTCCTGCCATCAGAAAGCACATCATCATAGAGAAGTCCGATGAGCTATAAATGCCTGAACTCCGTGCCATACTGCGGCTATTTCTGGGCTTAACGCGTTCATCAGAAAATGATTGAAAAAAAATCACACGCTAACCAAAATATGGGGTGTTATCTGCCTTGCGGGACGACCCGTAAGCGCTTCCTTCATCGGGGACGGCCCCAACTGTTTTTAAGTTAAGGAGCCCGAGATGTCCTGGATTATTCTCTTTATTGCTGGTCTGCTCGAAGTGGTATGGGCGATTGGTCTCAAGTACACCCACGGATTTACCCGCCTGACGCCCAGCGTTATTACCGTTACGGCGATGATCGTGAGCATTGTTCTGCTATCGTGGGCAATGCGTTCTCTGCCCGTGGGAACGGCCTATGCCGTCTGGACGGGGATCGGTGCCGTAGGCGCGGCGATTACCGGCATTCTGCTGCTGGGTGAGTCAGCGAGCCTGGCGCGCATTGCCAGCCTCGCTCTGATTGTTGCCGGTATCATTGGGCTGAAGCTCAGTACCCATTAACGGGGCTGTTTTACCCAGATGAGTTTCGACACATCAAACCCCTGTCGGGTCGCGACGTCCAGCATCTGCTGTTTCATTTCTGACGAAATAGTTGGCGTGCGGGAAAGTATCCACAGATAGTCGCGATCCGGCCCGCAGACCAGCGCGTGACGGTACTCTCTGTCGAGTGCTATCACGTTATAGCCGCCATAAAACGGGCCGAAGAAAGAGACTTTGAGCGCGGCCCGTCGCGGGTCGCCAGTGAAGTAGGCTTTCCCGACCGACTGCTGCCACATCTCACGATCGGGATTATAGCCCCGATTGATCACCTGAATACCGCCATCATCCATTGGGCTGTAATTAGCAGTAACCTTCTCTAAGCCCTGCTCAAACCGATGGTCGAGGCGCGCGATTTCATACCATGTTCCAAGGAAGCGTTGTGCATCAAAAGGCGTGACGACGGTAACGCCAGGAGGTGGGGTAGGGGAACTGCAGGCCACCACTAAAAACGCGGCTGTCACCGCGGCGATAACAGGCAAAATGCGCATAGGAGTTTCCTTACTGTTTTTTGTTAAGTGTAGATGACGGCAAGGAAAATGTGGTTTTTGTGCGGTGTGTTTCGCCGGGTAAGCGCAGCGCTACCCGGCAATGTTTTACTGCAGCGCGTCGAGGATACGGTATGCCGCCTCAACTCGCGCCGGGTTCGGATAGCTTTTATTCGCCAGCATCACAATGCCGAGCTGCTTTTCAGGAATAAAGGCCACGTAGCTGCCAAACCCGCCGGTGGAGCCCGTTTTGTGCACCCATGAGGCCTTAACCGGGGGAACGGGTGGACTCACTTCTCTCGCAGGCAACGGTGCCAGCGCCACCTTGTTATCACTGCCTCCGACGACGGTTTTGGCATCGACCGGCCAGTTAAGCATCTCCCAACCTAACCCCTGATACATGGCACCCACGCGCCAGTAGCGAGACTGCGCCAGCGTAATGCCTTGCTTCAGGGACGTATCCTGCAGCGCGTCAGGGGCCATATTGGCCATCACCCAGCTCGCCATATCCTGCACGTTGGTTTTCACGCCATATGCCTCTGCGTCCAGCATGCCCGGTGAAACGTGGACCGCTTTACCGTCACGATATCCCCAGGCGTAATGCGTCTCCTCCGCTTTCGGAACGTTAATCCAGGTATGATCCAGCTTGAGCGGCTTAAAGACCCGCGTCGTCATGGCCTGCTCATAGTTCATGCCGGAAGGTTTGACCGCCAGCGCGCCAAAAAGACCGATGCTGGAGTTGGCGTAAAGACGCGTTGTGCCCGGCTTCCACTGAGGCTGCCAGTTTTGATAGAAGCGCAGCAGGGATGCGTTATCTGTGACCTCATCGGGCACCTGTAAAGGCAGGCCACCGGCGGTGTAGGTTGCCAGATCCAGCATGCGAATCCCTTGCCACTGCTTGCCGGTCAGATCAGGCCAATATTTGGTTACCGGATCGCCCAGCGAAATTTCGCCGCGGGCAATAGCATCGCCCCCCAGCACGCCGGTGAAGGTTTTACTTATAGAGCCCAGCTCGAACAGGGTTTGCGGGGTGACGGATTTGTTCGCCGCGATATCGGCCTTTCCAAAGGTAAAGTAGTGTGGCTGGCCCTGATAAATCACGGCCACCGCCATGCCTGGAATACCCTGCGCTTTCATCAGGGGCGTAACGTTGCGTTCTACCACGTCAGCCAGCTGTTTTTCCGACATCGGCGCGGCGAGTACAGAGCAGGATGTGCTGAGCAGCAGGGCGCAGCAAAGGAATTTTTTCATCATCAATTATCTTCCATAATAGCAGGTCAAGGGAGTGTCCGGGCCCGGCAGACCGCTGTAGTCTGTTGGATTTGACTATGGCTGACAAACGGTTAAATTTAGCATGAGCTGTTAATTTTTCTAACGGATGGAACAATGACCCGCAGCTATCTTCCGCTTAATTCGCTTCGCGCCTTCGAAGCGGCCGCCCGGCACCTCAGTTTTACGCATGCAGCGATAGAGCTGAACGTTACCCATTCCGCCATCAGCCAGCACGTTAAGGCGCTGGAGCAGCATCTGAATTGCCAGCTGTTTGTCCGCGTCTCGCGCGGCCTGATGCTGACCACGGAGGGGGAAAATCTGCTGCCGGTGCTGAATGATTCATTCGATCGTATCGCCGGAATGCTGGATCGCTTTGCCAGCCAGCGCGCTCAGGAGAAGCTAAAAATTGGCGTAGTAGGGACTTTCGCCACGGGTATCCTGTTCTCTCATCTCGCGGACTTTCGCCGCTGTTATCCGCATATCGATCTTCACCTTTCCACCCATAACAACCGCGTCGATCCGGCTGCTGAAGGGCTTGATTATACGATCCGCTACGGTGGTGGAGCGTGGCACGGCACCGAGGCGCAGTTCCTGTGCCCTGCGCCGCTGGCGCCGCTTTGCTCGCCCGAAATCGCCGCCGTGCTCCAGTCTCCGGCCGACATCCTGAAGTTTACCCTGCTGCGCTCTTACCGACGCGACGAATGGTCGGCGTGGATGCAGGCGGCAGGCGAGCATCCTCCGTCGCCAACGCACCGGGTGATGGTGTTTGATTCGTCTGTCACCATGCTGGAAGCCGCACAGGCAGGTATGGGCATTGCCATTGCGCCTGTCGATATGTTTACCCATTTGCTGAACAGCGAGCGCATCGTGCAGCCGTTTACAACGCAAATTGATCTGGGCAGTTACTGGTTAACGAGACTGCAGTCGCGGGCTGAAACGTCCGCAATGCGTGAATTTGCCCAGTGGCTGGTGGGAAAGATGCAGAAATAAAAGGCCCGCCGGATGGCGGGCCAGAAGCGTCAGATAGTGACCACGGCAATCAGCGTCACCACGGTCAGGATGGTTGCCAGCCCGTAGAACACCCATTTACCGCTCGGCACATGGATTTTCAGGTCATGCATCGCATGGTGAATGCGGTGCAGGCCGCACCACAGCGGCAGGACGATCATCAGGAAGATGAACACGCGGCCAATAAAGCTGCTCGCAAACGCCAGCACACGCTCGTAGCTCAGCGCATCGCCCGGGAACAGCCCCAGCGGCAGCATAATGCCGACCAGCAGGATGATCACCGGGGCGATGATGGCACTCCACATGCCGCCTGCGCCAAACAGGCCCCAGAAGACCGGCTCGTCTGAACGTTTTGGATTTGGATTGATCACAGTAGTCTCCTTACCAGAACAGTGCGACAAACAGAATGACAACCGTGACCAGGATCGTCACTGCCCATAGCCCTTTAATGACTGGCTCCGGCCCCATTTTTTCGTCTTTAATGATGATGTTTGCCGCTTTTGGCGCCAGTTCAAACCAGGTTTTGGTATGAAGTAGCGCCGCCGCGAGCGCGATCAGGTTCAGAACCACGATGATTGGGTTTTGCAGGAAACCGACAAAGTTCGCCCAGGTTTCCGGCCCGTGTTTAAGGGCAAAAACGCCATACATTAACTCAAGGCTGAACCAGACCGCCGGTACCGCCGTGCCTTCACGCAGCATATAGAAGCGATAAAACGGCAGGTTTTTCCACCAGGTGGATGGCACAGGCCGCACGTAGGCTTTGCGTTTAGTCGTCATCATGCACTCCTTAGCGTGGTTTCAGGGTAGCGATAAGAAAGTCTTTCGAGCTTTCCACTTTACCCTGCTGAATTGCGGCGGCCGGGTCGACGTGCTTCGGACAGACTTCGGAGCAGTAGCCCACAAACGTACAGGTCCAGACGCCGTTCTGGCCGTTTAGCTGCGCCATACGTTCTTTTTTGCCGTGGTCGCGGCTGTCTTCGTTATAGCGGTGCGCCAGGGTAATGGCGGCCGGGCCGATGAACTCCGGGTTCAGGCCAAACTGAGGACAGGCGGCGTAGCACAGGCCGCAGTTGATGCAGCCGGAGAACTGATGGTATTTCGCCATCTGAGCCGGCGTCTGGGTGTTCGGACCCTGGTCCGGCGTGCGCGGGTTGCCGATGATGTACGGCTTAATCGCTTCCAGGCTTTCGATAAAGTGGGTCATATCGACCACCAGATCGCGCTCAATCGGGAAGTTGCCCAGCGCTTCAACCTTAATGCCCCTGGTGTAATCACGCAGGAAGGTTTTACACGCCAGCTTCGGCACCTTGTTGACCATCATGCCGCAGGAGCCGCAGATCGCCATGCGGCAGGACCAGCGGTAGCTCAGGTCCGGCGCCAGGTTGTCTTTGATATAGCCGAGCGCATCCAGCAGGGAGGTTTGCTCGTCATAAGGCACTTCGTAGAAAGCGCTGTGGGGGGCGGTATCCACTTCCGGGTTGTAGCGCACCACTTCAACTTTCAATTTTTGCATCTCAGCCATTCGCCTTCTCCTTCTTCTCGGCGGCTTCTGCTTCTGCGCCATACACGCGTTTAGCCGGTGGCAGCGTGGTGATTTTCACGTCGCTGTAGTCCAGACGCGTGGTGCCATCCGCATCGCGCCAGGCGAGAGTGTGTTTCAGGAAATTGACGTCGTCACGTTCGGTGCAGCCTTCGTCCAGACGCTGGTGGGCGCCGCGAGACTCTTTACGCGCCAGCGCAGAGTGCGCCATACATTCCGCGACGTTCAGGCCGTGGCCAAGCTCAATGGTATAGAGCAGGTCGGTGTTGAAGACGCTGGAGGTATCAGTGATGCGCACGCGCTTGAAGCGCTCCTGCAGTTCCGCCAGCTTGTCGACGGTTTTCTGCATCAGTTCCGGCGTACGGTAGATACCGCAGCCTTCTTCCATCGACAGGCCCATCTCGTCGCGGATCTTCGACCAGTTCTCGTTGCCTTCCTGATTCACCAGATCCTTCAGGCGTTTTTCAACGTCTGTGACCTGCGCATCCAGCGCCGCACCGTTTGCTTCGCCTGCGGTCGCCGCACGCTCCATGGCGCGCTCGCCCGCCATGCGGCCAAAGACGACCAGCTCTGCCAGCGAGTTAGAGCCCAGACGGTTGGCGCCGTGCAGGCCGACGGAGGAACACTCGCCCACGGCGAACAGCCCTTTAATGCGGGTTTCACACTGCTGGTCGGTTTCAATCCCGCCCATGGTGTAGTGCGCGGTTGGGCGTACCGGTATCGGCTCTTTCACCGGGTCGACGCCCACGTAGGCTTTTGCCAGTTCGCAGATAAACGGCAGACGCTCCAGCAGTTTCTTCTCGCCCAGGTGACGCAGGTCGAGATAGACCACGTCGCCGCGCGGCGTTGAGATGGTGTTGCCCTTGCGCCACTCGTGCCAGAAGGCCTGAGAAACTTTGTCGCGCGGGCCGAGCTCCATGTATTTGTTCTTCGGCTCGCCGAGCGGGGTTTCCGGGCCCATGCCGTAATCCTGCAGATAACGGTAGCCGTTTTTGTTGACCAGAATACCGCCTTCACCGCGGCAGCCTTCCGTCATCAAAATGCCGGAGCCCGGCAGGCCGGTTGGGTGATACTGCACAAACTCCATATCGCGCAGCGGCACGCCGTGGCTCAGCGCCATGCCCATCCCGTCGCCGGTGACGATGCCGCCGTTGGTGTTGTAGCGATAGACGCGACCCGCACCGCCCGTTGCCATCACCACCGCATTGGCGCGGATCTGGACGAGCGTGCCTTCCATCATATTCATCGCCACCAGGCCACGTGCATGACCGTCGTCGACCAGAATGTCGAGGACAAAATGTTCATCGAAGCGCTGAATTTGTGGGAACTGAAGGGAGGTCTGGAAGAGGGTGTGCAGCATGTGGAAGCCGGTCTTATCGGCGGCGAACCAGGTGCGTTCGATCTTCATGCCACCGAAGCGGCGGACGTTGACGCTGCCGTCCGGACGGCGGCTCCACGGGCATCCCCATTGTTCCAGTTGGGTCATCTCCGTTGGGCAATGGTGCACGAAGTAGTCAACGACATCCTGTTCGCAAAGCCAGTCGCCCCCTGCAACCGTGTCGTGGAAATGGTATTCGAAGCTGTCATGATCCTGCGCGACGGCGGCGGATCCTCCTTCTGCTGCCACCGTGTGGCTACGCATCGGATAGACTTTTGAAATCAATGCGATTTTAGCGTTCGGGTTGGCTTGTGCCGCAGCAATTGCAGCGCGTAATCCAGCCCCGCCAGCGCCTATTACGGCAAGATCGGCTTGAAAAGTTTGCACGACATTCCTCCAGATTTTTGTTTTCCCGCAATGCGATGAACTAAAGGAAGTTCACCTGCCCGAACAGGCGATTGCGGAAGCGATTCCACTGCTCCTTTATGGGTATAACAGTATAACCGCGTAGTTGTGAGGGAAATTTGACGTGTTCGATTTTTTTGCTGTTCTGTGCGGTGATTTATCATCGTGATTGATGAATTGCATCACAAAATAATCCACATAAATGAAATGCGCGTTTTTACTGCGCAAAATTTGTCTCTGCCACTGCTAACGAGTAGACTTCGTGCCCTTGTCTGAAATCGGAGAAAAACTCATGAGCGAAACGGCCACCTGGCAGCCGAGCGCATCCATCCCAAATCTGTTAAAACGCGCCGCAATTATGACGGAGATCCGCCGTTTCTTTGCCGACCGCGGCGTCCTGGAGGTGGAAACCCCGTGCATGAGTCAGGCAACGGTAACGGATATTCATCTGGTCCCGTTTGAAACCCGTTTTGTTGGCCCAGGCCACTCCCAGGGCATGAATCTGTATCTGATGACCAGCCCGGAATACCACATGAAGCGCCTGCTGGCTGCGGGGTGTGGTCCGGTGTATCAGCTGTGCCGCAGCTTCCGTAATGAAGAGATGGGGCGTCACCACAACCCGGAATTCACCATGCTGGAGTGGTACCGCCCGCACTATGATATGTACCGCCTGATGAATGAGGTGGACGATCTGCTGCAGCAGGTACTGGACTGCTCAGAAGCCGAAACGCTCTCCTATCAACAGGCCTTCCAGCGCCATCTGGAAATCGATCCGCTGTCGGCGGACAAAGCCCAGCTGCGTGAAGTGGCGGCAAAACTGGATCTGAGCAACGTGGCGGATACCGAAGAGGATCGCGACACGCTGCTGCAGCTGCTGTTCACCTTCGGCGTGGAACCGCAGATTGGCAAAGATCGCCCGACGTTTGTCTATCACTTCCCGGCAAGCCAGGCGTCTCTGGCGCAGATCAGCACCGAAGACCACCGCGTGGCGGAACGTTTTGAGGTCTATTACAAAGGTATTGAGCTGGCGAACGGCTTCCACGAACTGACCGACGCGCGCGAGCAGGCGCAACGTTTCGAACAGGATAACCGCAAACGCGCCGCGCGCGGTCTGCCGCAGCAGCCGATCGATACCAACCTGCTGGAAGCGTTAAAGGCGGGTCTGCCAGATTGCTCCGGCGTGGCGCTGGGCGTAGACCGTCTGGTGATGCTGGCGCTGGGCGCCGAGCAGCTGGGCGATGTGATTGCCTTTACGGTCGATCGCGCCTAAAGCATGGCCGGGTGGCGCTGTCGCTTACCCGGCATATAGTATCTGTGGCAATATTCCTTTCCATTTCTTCTCCGCAACATTAAAAACTGCCATTTTCTCTGTACACGGGTCTTTTTCTTAAATTGCCTCGTATAGCCACAATATTAGTCTGGTCATCTGCTACCATCCGCGCAGTTTAATTCCTCTTCGGATGGTTATATGTCCCAGTCACTCAAAAAGATGACCCTCACCGGGCTCATCCTGATGATTTTTACGTCAGTTTTTGGCTTTGCCAACAGCCCGTCGGCTTTCTATCTGATGGGCTACAGCGCGACGCCGTTTTATATCGTTTCCGCTCTGTTCTTCTTTATCCCGTTTGCGCTGATGATGGCGGAGATGGGCTCGGCTTACCGGAAAGAAGAGGGCGGTATCTATTCATGGATGAACAACAGCATCGGCCCGCGCTACGCGTTTATCGGCACGTTTATGTGGTTCTCCTCCTACGTCGTCTGGATGGTCAGCACGGCGGCCAAAGTCTGGGTGCCGTTCTCCACGTTTCTTTTCGGCGCGGATAAAACGCAGGTCTGGTCTTTAGCCGGGCTGAGCTCCACGCAGGTGGTCGGGATTCTGGCGGTGTGCTGGATGGTGGTGGTGACGCTGGTGGCGTCAAAAGGCATCAACAAAATTGCCCGTATCACCGCCGTTGGCGGTATTTCCGTGATGTGCCTGAACCTGGTGCTGCTGCTGGTGAGTATCGCCATTCTGTGCCTGAACGGCGGACACTTCGCGCAGGAGGTGAACTTCGTTTCATCGCCTAATCCGGGCTATCAGTCCGGGCTGGCCATGCTCTCCTTCGTGGTATTTGCCATTTTTGCCTACGGCGGTATTGAAGCGGTAGGTGGGCTGGTCGATAAGACCGAGAACCCGGAAAAAAACTTTGCCAAAGGGATTATTTTTGCCGCCATCGTCATCTCCATCGGCTATTCGCTGGCGATTTTCCTCTGGGGCGTTAGCACTAACTGGCAGCAGGTGTTGAGTAACAATACCACTAACCTCGGGAACATCACCTACGTGCTGATGAAAAGCCTGGGAATGACGCTGGGTAACGCCATGCACCTGACGCCGGAAGCATCGGCCACCCTGGGGATCTGGTTTGCGCGCATTACCGGCCTGTCGATGTTCCTTGCCTATACCGGCGCGTTCTTCACGCTAATCTACTCGCCGCTGAAAGCAATCATCCAGGGTACGCCAAAGGCGCTGTGGCCGGCACGCATGACGCAGCTCAATACCGCAGGCATGCCTGCCAACGCCATGTGGATGCAGTGTCTGCTGGTGTGCGTGTTCATTCTGCTGGTGTCATTTGGCGGTGATACCGCGTCTGCGTTCTATAACAAACTGACCCTGATGGCGAACGTGTCGATGACGCTGCCGTACCTGTTCCTGACGCTGGCGTTCCCGTTCTTTAAGGCGAAGCGGGATCTTGAGCGTCCGTTTGTGATCTTCAAAACCCGCGCGGCAACGCTGCTGGCGACCACGGTGGTGGTGCTGGTCGTGGCGTTTGCCAACATCTTTACCGTTATTCAGCCCGTGGTTGAGGCGAACGACTGGAACAGCGCGCTGTGGATGGTCGGTGGGCCAGTCTTCTTCTCGCTGCTGGCGATGGGGATTTATGAGAATTACCGCCGGCGCTCAATGGCGTACGTCACGGAAGTGGCGTAGCGGTAAAATGCCCCTCCCGAAAGGGAGGGGAGAACGATTACAGACTTCCCGCCGGGCGCGATCTTGCCGCCGACGTGAGCGTTTTACCCATCTTGCGTCCGTCCATGCTTTCCAGACGCATCTGGAACGGTGGGAACGGCATATCAATACCGTGCTCGCGGAAGCCCGCCAGAATCAGCTGGTGGATCTCATGGCGCAGCGGCATGCGGTGTCCCATTTCGGCGGCGTAGATACGCAGTTCGAAAATCTGGATCCCCTGCTGTAAATCAACCAGGAATACTTCCGGCGCAGGGTTATCGAGCACCAGCGTACAGCGTTCAGCGGCGGTGTAGAGGATCTGCGTGACCTCTTCACTGTTGGCATCCGACGGCGCCGGTACCGTCAGCACCACGCGCGTAACAGAGTCCGACAGGGACCAGTTGATAAACTGCTCGGTAATAAATGCCTTGTTCGGCACGATGATCTCTTTACGGTCCCAGTCGCTGATCGTGGTGGCGCGGGTGTTGATCTTCGTTACGCTCCCGGTCAGATCGCGGATCGTCACCGTATCGCCAATGCGAATCGGCTTTTCAAACAGGATGATCAGGCCGGATACAAAGTTAGCGAAAATCTCCTGCATGCCAAAGCCAAGGCCAAATGTCAGCGCGGCCACCAGCCACTGCAGTTTAGACCACTCAATACCAATCATTGAGAACCCGACCATTCCG
This sequence comes from Enterobacter sp. 04-C-12-SI-ECC, assembly GCF_047530715.1. NCBI lineage: Bacteria > Pseudomonadati > Pseudomonadota > Gammaproteobacteria > Enterobacterales > Enterobacteriaceae > Enterobacter > Enterobacter sp. 04-C-12-SI-ECC. Next base: position 23,509 of record NZ_JBLKDI010000027.1, on the reverse strand, counting down.
CCAAACAGCAGTATCAGGTATTTCGTAATGGTCGTAATGGCGTATCCCGTGCCGGGGGTTAAATCCAGATGCTGCAGCAGCGCCAGCTCCAGCAGAGCCGGGAAGTTACGCACCAGCTGGGTGGTGATGATCAGCACCAGAATGGCAATCAGCACCGCGCCTAAGGTGATCGGCTCCAGGCTTTCAACGCCCTGCACCGTGGACGTCACGTCCCACAGAGAGATGTTCTCCAGGAAGCCAAACGCGGAGTGAATTTCCGACCACAGGAAGATCACCGACAGAAGGGCAATCAGCATCAGGAGGGAGCGCACCAGGCGCAGAGACTGGGTACTGATGGCATCCAGATCCAGTTCGACCTCGTCCGCATCCATCGTGCCTTCCGTGCTGTTGACATGGGTTGGCTCTTCCTCGCCACGGGCACGCTGAGCGAGGATCTCTGCCCGGCGATGCTTGGCACGGTCAAAGGCCAGACGGCGGCGCTGGATCAGCATCCCGCGCCGGATCACGTGATACACCACCAGCAGCAGGAACCAGATCGCCACCGACGTTTCCAGTCGCGCCAGCAGCGCCTGCGAGGTTGCCAGGTAACCTACCGCCGCTGCCAGCATCGCAATCAGAGGAGCGCTCAGCAGCAGGTTCCAGAGCAGCCGGTTGAACATGTTGTCGCCGCTGCCGGATTTATCCAGATAGAGCGGTATCCCCGCGCGTTTCAGGCTGAGCGTGACGATGGCCAGCGCGCCGCAGATCAGCATAAAGCAGAGGCGCCCCAGCGAGCCTGAGAATTCCCGGTCGTTGAGATTATCAAACATGATCAGCGCCATTATCAGCGGCACAATCAGCCCGATGCTCATCAGGTAATAGCGCATGGCGCGCGCCACGCGGTTACGAGGCCAGCCAAAGTGGGCGATGAACAGGCCGTTAGGCCGCGCGAACGTCGCGCAAATCATCACCACCCACAGCAACGGTACCGTGGCGGTGACGCCATCGCCAATGGCGACCGCGAGCGGATAGGGCCAGGCTTCCCGCAGGCCATAGCCAAGCGTCATCCACAGCACCGGTAGCGGAGAGGCGACGAGAATCGACCAGAACACGGTGCGCAGCGTCAGCCAGAAGTGATCCTGAGTGACTTTCCCCACCCGCGCGCTGGAACGCTCCAGGAAGCGGGTGAAATGTCTGCGCGAATAAATGCTGAAGCCCACCAGAACCAACGCGCCCAGCAGCGGGAAAATCGTCTCTTTACTGGTCAGCATCATCACGCTGGCCTGTCCGAGCTGGCTAAAGGTGTCGAGCGAAATCAGGCGGCGCAGATCCTGAACGATCTCAATTGGCCACGAGAAGGTCATTGGACGTACGTCGGATGTCCAGAAGAGATAACGGTGCGTAGCCTCGTTCACCTCTTTCAGCGCGTCTTCCAGCTGGCTGTTAGAGACCTTGAGCTTAGTCAGTTCCAGAATCAGCGTATCCCCGCCCTGCAGGAGGGAGTTCAGCAGTTCGCGCTGGGTGCGCAGCTGGGCTTCCAGAATACGGTTTTGCTCGCTGGTCAGAGGTTGTCCGTCAGCCTGACGGATCTGGCGTATTTGCGGCTGCTTATTGAGAAGATCTTCAAAGTGCAGTCGCTGCACGCGCAGCTGGGCCATCTCGGTATCCAGCTGCTGCGGTTTCGGCATTTCCGGCAGGCGCGCGACCTGGGCGCGTAGCGCTTCGCCCAGCAGGTTTGATGACCCGAGCCACTGGGACTGCTCGCGCAGGGTGTTGAGCGCCTGGCGCACCTGCAGGGTTTGATTCGTCGCCTGACGCTGCTGGGAGGCAACCAGATCCATACGCTGCGCCTGCTGATTCAGGGCGGCAGAAAGCTCGCGGTTGACCTTAAACTGATCGACGATACCTTCCGGCAGATTGGCGCTGTTTTCCGCCAGCAGCTCGGTGCTTTCAAGCGCTCGCTCGGCTTCGCGCTGGCGCTGGCTGTTAAGCAAATTACGCAGGGCCTGAAGGTACGCATCCAGCTGCTCGCTCTGCTTCTGAGCGAGTTCCGAGCGCATCCGCGCCAGCTCCTGGCGGTTGTTGGCGGAAAGCTGCGCCAGCTCCAGCTCATCCACAAGGGCCTTCAGACGGGCAGATTCCGCCTGCAGACCCAGATTTTGCGCCTGAGCCTGCGGCGTGTTGCCGCTTTGCGTACCCACGCGGCGCTCAACGTCGTTAAGCTGGCGGCGGGCGTCGGTTTGCTGCTGCGGAAGCTGGCTGAGGGAGTCGGCAATTTCACGCGCTCGCTCCTGCTCCTGCTGAGCCTGGCGGCTCTTTTCCAGGAGCTGGCTGCTGACCTGCAGGATTTCCTGATTCAGGGCGTCGGTGGTCATGCCTTCCGGCACTTCGCGCGGCTCATCGCGCAGATTAGCGAGCTGCGCGCGCAGCGTTTGCGAGAGTTTAGGGAAGTTGTCGATAACCTGCTGATACTGCTGAGCGCGCTCAAGCGAGCCTTTCCGCTCTTCAAGCGCGTTCAGTGCGGACTGGAGTGACTCAACGGTCTCTGGCTGAGCGGGTTTAGCCGCTTTCGCCTGCTCCAGCTCCTGGGTTATCTGTTTGGCGTCGGGGGCTGTCGCTGCGTACGCCCCCATGCTGAGGCACCAGGCCATCAGTAGAACGATAATCGGGCGCACGTCAGCGATCCTTCTTTTGTTAGCCTTCGTCTTTTTTGTCGTCAACCAGCGGGCTGGCGTCGTGCTCGGCGTCGATCTCTTCTTGCGGCAGCGGAGCAGGTTCTGCATCCGGCGTCACGAAAGTTTCGGTAGAGACCGCCAGCGGCTGACCCAGTTTGGTGACCGACAGGCTTTCGAGCTGCTCAGCCAGCTTCACTTTGCCCGGCGCAAACAGGTTGATGACGGTAGAGCCCAGCTTGAAGCGACCCATTTCCTGGCCTTTCAGCAGGGCGACAGAGCCTTCTTCTTCACCGGCAGGCCACGTCCAGCGCTTGATCACGCCTTCACGCGGCGGGGTAATGGTGCCAGCCCAGACGGTTTCGATGCTGCCGACAATGGTCGCGCCAACCAGAATCTGCGCCATAGGGCCGAATTCAGTATCGAACAGGCAGATGACACGTTCGTTACGGGCAAACAGGTTCGGTACGTTTTGCGCGGTCAGGTGGTTCACGGAGAACAGATCGCCCGGCACGTAGATCATCTCACGCAGGATACCGTTACACGGCATGTGTACGCGGTGGTAGTCGCGCGGTGACAGATAGGTGGTGGCAAAGGTGCCGTTGCGGAACAGGTCCGCCATCAGGTAATTGCCCGCCAGCAGCGCTTCCAGGCTGTAGTTGTGGCCCTTCGCCTGCAGAATTTTGTCGTCTTCGATGTTACCCAACTGGCTGATCACGCCGTCTGCTGGCATCACCAGGACGTTAGGGTCGGTGTTCAGCGGGCGCACTTCGTCGCGCAGCGGGCGCACGAAAAACTCGTTGAACGTGCGGTAGCTGGCGGTGTCCGGCTTCTGCGCTTCTTTCATGTCGACCTTGTAATACTTAACGAAAAGGTCGATGACCAGTTTGGTCAGCCAGCCCGCGCGTTTGCTTGCGCCCCAGCCCGCCAGGCGAGTGAGCCACAGTTTTGGCAGAATGTATTGAAGCGAAAGTTTAAATGCGTTTAACAAGGTAGCCTCCAGGCCATTGTTTTGTCGTTCCTGATCCGGCAGTAAGCCGCCGGAACCTGAAAAAAGGGGACGATTTTAGCGATGCTTAGCTTAGTTGTCAGTTATCAGAATCAGAAAAGTTTTTACGCGTTTTTACCTGATCCATGCTCTCAAGAATGCGGTGGTAATTCTCGAAGCGGGTCTCCGCGATTTCACCTTTCTCAACCGCTTCGCGGATAGCGCAGCCTGGATCGTTATCGTGTTTGCAGTCGCGGTATTTGCAAGCGCCTAAATAATCATGGAATTCGACAAATCCATTAAAGATTTGTTCCGGCTCAAGATGCCATAAACCGAATTCACGCACGCCCGGTGAGTCGATCACATCGCCACCGTGCGGGAAATGATAGAGACGTGAGGCGGTGGTGGTGTGCTGGCCGAGGCCCGAGACATCAGACACATCGTTAGTGAGGATCTCCTGCTGGAGGCCGAGAAGGTTGTTTAGCAGGCTCGATTTCCCCACGCCGGACTGACCCGCAAAGATGCTGATGCGATCGGTAAGCGCCTCTTCCAGCGGTTTCAGTCCGTCTTTGGTGTAGCTGGACACCATCAGAACGCGGTAGCCAATCTTGCGGTAGATATCCATCTGCTCATTAACGAAAGCCATGCCTTCGTCATCCAGCAGATCGATTTTGTTCAGCACGATAATCGGTTCAACCTGCAGCGTTTCACAGGCGACAAGGTATCGGTCGATAATATTGAGCGAAAGTTCGGGCAAAATCGCCGATACGATGACAATCTGGTTAATGTTGGCGGCAATCGGCTTCACCCCGTCGTAAAAATCGGGACGGGTTAACACGGACGTACGCTCATGGACCGCTTCAACGATACCTTTTACCGTAACGCCCTCTGCCGCCTCTTTACCCGGTCGCCAGACGACGCGGTCGCCGGTCACCAGAGAACGAATGGTCCGGCGAATGTTACAGCGGTGGATTTCGCCATCGGCGGATTCCACGTCGGCGTGCATACCGAAACGGCTGATAACTACGCCTTCCGTTGGTTCGCCAAACAGGTTGTCGTCGTAATCGACCTTCTCCGAAGTGGTTTTAAGACGGCGCTGATGATTGGCATTCACGCGGCGCTGCTGCCCTTTGGAGAGTTTATTTTTACTCAATCGCACTGGCTCCTGGTCGCCCGTAAGGGGCAAAACCTCTATGATACACTCTAATTAATACTAGTTAACCTGCTACTGCCGGTTATGCGAGAAGGGTGGAAAATAACATGAGCGCGGATGAAAACAACCTGATTTGGATCGATCTCGAAATGACCGGGCTGGATCCCGAGCGCGATCGCATTATTGAGATTGCAACTCTGGTGACCGATGCCAACCTGAATATCCTTGCCGAAGGGCCAACGATTGCGGTGCATCAGTCCGACGACCAGCTTGCGCTGATGGATGAGTGGAACGTGCGTACCCACACCGGCAGCGGTCTTGTCGAGCGCGTGAAGGCGAGCACGCTGGGCGATCGCGAGGCGGAACTGGCGACGCTCGAATTTCTGAAGCAGTGGGTACCAGCGGGTAAATCGCCGATCTGCGGGAACAGCATCGGTCAGGATCGCCGTTTCCTCTTCAAGTACATGCCGGAGCTGGAGTCTTACTTCCATTACCGCTATCTGGACGTGAGCACCCTGAAAGAGCTGGCGCGCCGCTGGAAACCTGAAATTCTGGACGGCTTTAAAAAACAGGGTACGCACCAGGCGATGGACGATATCCGCGAGTCCGTGGCGGAACTCGCGTACTACCGCGAAAACTTTATTAAGCTGTGATTTTGAGATCCGGCACCTTGCGTGGCCGGGTTTTTGTCGTTAAATTGTTCAGCTTGCCGATTAAATAAGCACTTGAACTGAATTTCGAAAAAATCACTTTAAGGGGGGTTGCAGCTAAAAGGATTTCTCGTATAATGCGCCTCCCGTAACGACAGAGAATTACACGTTACGACAGCAACAAAAGCAGTACAGATTTGCGGGAATAGCTCAGTTGGTAGAGCACGACCTTGCCAAGGTCGGGGTCGCGAGTTCGAGTCTCGTTTCCCGCTCCAAAATTTGAAGGTGCTTCCACAGCACAGACTGCCCAAGCGGGAATAGCTCAGTTGGTAGAGCACGACCTTGCCAAGGTCGGGGTCGCGAGTTCGAGTCTCGTTTCCCGCTCCAAAATTTGAAAGTGCTTCTAAAGCACGGACCACCCAAGCGGGAATAGCTCAGTTGGTAGAGCACGACCTTGCCAAGGTCGGGGTCGCGAGTTCGAGTCTCGTTTCCCGCTCCAAATTCTTCTCATCTCTAAAATATCCACAGCGAAAAGACGCGCTGG
>NZ_JBLKDI010000027.1:0-17423 GCF_047530715.1 Enterobacter sp. 04-C-12-SI-ECC | reverse complement strand
GCGGGAATAGCTCAGTTGGTAGAGCACGACCTTGCCAAGGTCGGGGTCGCGAGTTCGAGTCTCGTTTCCCGCTCCAAATTCTTCTCATCTCTAAAATATCCACAGCGAAAAGACGCGCTGGGGACGTTTTCTATTGCATCTGAAATACTCTTGTAAACAGAGTTATCCACAGAATTCTCGCTTTACCCAAACCGTACGGAAAGTTAGCAGGGTGAATAATATCTTCCCAAGTCATTGTATTAAGTGGATAAAATTTCATTTCAAAATGTTATTGAGATCACTTGACCTCTTCTCAAGTCCAGATGGCGCTTGAGTTTTTATTTTTATTCACAGGCTGTGAATATATCACGCATCCCGCGTAAGCCCTTTTTCAATCACCCTAACCAGCCGCTGTTTCTTAGGAAGCTGCACCTCGACCACGCAGGCATTTCGCTTCTCGATTTGCTGCGCAATCGCCCATTCTATGTGTTCATCAAGAAGTGGGTGCTCACCTCTACGGCTTTCGAGCGCCTGAATATTCGCTTCATCCCACGGGGCATTGCCCAGCGCGACGGCCACGTTTCGCAGCCAGCGCAGGTGGCCAATACGCCGAATAGCGGAACCTTCCGTCACCTTCAGGAACCAGGCTTCGGTCCAGGCGAACAGCTCAATAAGCTGTGGCACATGCAGCGCTTTACGGGGGCTGAAGTCCTCTTCGTCCGTCAGCTGTGAATAGCGGTTCCACGGGCAAATCAGCTGGCAGTCGTCGCAGCCGTAGATCCGGTTGCCGATAAGCGGTCGGAATTCTTCCGGGATCGCCCCTTCAAGCTCTATCGTGAGATAGGAGATGCAGCGGCGGGCATCAACGGTGTAAGGCTCAACGATGGCGCCCGTCGGGCAGATGGTCATGCAGGCCACGCAGCGGCCACAGCCTTCCTCCACCGGGCCATCTACCGGCAGGGGTAAATCAATCAGCAGCTCACCGAGGAAGAAGAACGATCCGGCGTCGCGGCTCAGGATAAGTGAGTGCTTACCTGTCCAGCCAAGTCCGGCTTTTTCGGCGATCGGGCGCTCAAGAACAGGCGCGGAATCGACAAAGGGTCTAAAATTCAGCGAATCACAGTGCTGCTGAATGGTTTCCCCGAGTTTTTTTAAGCGGTTACGCAGAAGCTTATGGTAATCACGCCCCAGAGCGTACCGGCTGACGTAACCCAGGGAGGGATTTTTTAGCGTGCGCGCAAAGGCCGCGTTGGCAGGCAGGTAGTTCATGCGCACGCTGATGACGCGTAGTGTACCCGGTAAAAGTTCATGTGGACGGGCGCGCATCATGCCGTGACGCGCCATCCACTCCATTTCGCCGTGGTATTGTTTGTCCAGCCAGGCCTGCAGTTTTGGCTCGCTGGCAGAGAGGTCGGTATCGGCAATGCCTACCTTCTGGAAGCCAAGCTCAGCACCCCACTGTTTTATTTTTTGCGCTAATTCATTGAGATCGAGGGGCTGTGACATGACGGACCATACGGTGAAGAAAAACCCCGCAAGTATACCACATTCCATCTGGCATGCGGATGAGCTCCGGCGCGCCGAAAAAGAGGCCGCAGACAGTCTCGGCATTACCCTTTATGAACTGATGCAGCGCGCGGGAGAGGCGGCGTTTAACGTTGCCCGCAGCGCGTACCCGCAGTCCACTCACTGGCTGATTTTGTGCGGGCACGGCAATAACGGCGGCGACGGTTACGTCGTTGCGCGTCTTGCCGTTGCAGCCGGTCTCCGCGTTACCCTGCTGGCGCTGGAGAGTGATAAGCCCCTGCCGGAAGAGGCCTGCGCGGCGCGGGAGGCATGGCTGAACGCAGGCGGCGTGATTCATGCTCCTGATATTGTCTGGCCGGAAGATGTTGATCTGATTGTTGATGGTCTGCTGGGGACCGGGCTACGCAGCGCGCCTCGCGAAAACATTGCCGCGCTTATTGAACACGCTAACGGGTACTCTGCGCCGGTAGTCGCGCTGGATATTCCGTCGGGCCTGATCGCGCAGACCGGCGCGACGCCTGGCGCCGTTATTCAGGCTGCGCACACCGTGACCTTTATCGCTCTGAAGCCGGGCCTGTTAACCGGAAAAGCGCGGGATGTGGTCGGCGTATTGCACCATAACGCGCTGGGGCTGGAGAGCTGGCTCGTTGGACAGGAAACGCTCCTGTCGCGCTTTGATTCCTCTCAGCTAAAAGAGTGGCTTCCGCCGCGCCGCCCAACGTCTCACAAGGGCGACAACGGCAGGCTGGTGATTATTGGTGGCGATCGCGGTACGGCAGGAGCGGTTCGCATGACCGGTGAGGCGGCACTTCGCAGCGGTGCCGGGTTAGTGCGAGTACTCACTCGCATTGAAAATATTGCGCCAATCATCACAGCCCGACCGGAACTGATGGTCCATGAGCTTACGCCCCAGACGCTGGAAGAAAGCCTCGAATGGGCGGATGTGGTGGTTATTGGTCCCGGGCTTGGGCAACAGACATGGGGTAAACAGGCCCTGCAAAAGGTCGAGAATTTTCGTAAACCGATGCTGTGGGATGCCGACGCGCTTAACCTTCTGGCAATAAATCCGGATAAGCGTCACAATCGCATTCTGACGCCACACCCCGGCGAAGCCGCGCGCCTGCTTAACTGCAGCGTGGCAGAAATTGAAAGCGATCGCTTACTTTCTGCTCAGCGTCTGGTAAAACGTTACGGAGGTGTTGCCGTTTTGAAAGGGGCAGGCACCGTTGTCGCCAGTGACGAGACGCAGGGCATTATTGATGCCGGAAATGCGGGCATGGCGAGCGGCGGTATGGGCGATGTGCTTTCAGGCATCATCGGCGCATTGCTTGGACAGAAACTTCCCCTTTATGATGCAGCCTGTGCGGGCTGCGTGGCCCACGGCGCGGCAGCTGACAGGCTTGCTGCGCGGGAGGGGACACGCGGTATGCTGGCCACCGATCTCTTTTGCACGCTGCGGCGTGTTGTTAACCCGGATGTGATTGACGTAGAAAATGACTAATCGAGCGATTCCTTTACCTGATGAACAAGCCACTTTAGATCTCGGCAAGCGCGTGGCGCAGGCCTGTCAGGGGGCAACCGTCATTTATCTGTATGGCGATTTAGGTGCGGGTAAAACCACCTTCAGCCGGGGTTTTTTGCAGGCGTTAGGGCATAACGGGAACGTGAAAAGCCCTACCTACACGCTGGTCGAGCCGTACACCCTCGACAATCTTATGGTGTACCACTTTGATTTATACCGCCTTGCGGATCCTGAGGAGCTGGAATTTATGGGGATCCGTGATTATTTTGCCAACGACGCCATCTGCCTGGTGGAGTGGCCGCAACAAGGTGCGGGTGTGCTGCCTGACCCGGATGTCGAAATTCACTTAGATTACCAGGCTCAAGGGCGTGAGGCTCGCATCAGTGCGGTTTCCTCATCAGGGTGTTCCTTACTGGCGCGTCTCGCCGGTTAAGAGTAGGGATGACGGGATGATTAGTCGCGTTAAAGGTTGGGTGTTGGCTGCGACGGTGCTGCTGTGCGCGCAGGCCGGGGCGGCAAGCCTTTCGGATATTCAGGTGTCAAACGGCGAAAGCCAGGCGCGGATTACGTTCAGCTTTATGGGCGACCCTGAATACGCGTTTTCACAGCCAGACAGCCACAGCGTGGCGCTGGATATCAAACAGACAGGCGTGATCCAGGGGCTACCGCTGCGGTTCAGCGGTAACAACCTGGTGAAAAGTATCCGCTCGGGTACCCCTCAGGACAGCCAGTCGCTGCGCCTGGTGGTCGATCTGACCGAAAAGGGCAAAACGAAGGCGGTGAAGCAGCAAAACGGGGCGAACTATACGGTGGTCTTCACCATCAATGCCGATGTTCCGCCGCCTCCGCCGCCACCGGTTGTCGCGAAACGCGTGGAAGAGCCGGTGTATACGCCTCGCCCATCGGAACCTGCGCGTAATCCGTTTAAATCGCAGAACGATCGCATCACCGCGGCAACCAGCAGTAACACGGTAACGCGTCCGGCGGTCAGCGCACGGCGTACGGTCAGCGGTGACAAAGTGATTATCGCCATTGATGCCGGGCACGGTGGACAGGATCCTGGAGCGATTGGCCCGGGCGGCACGCGAGAGAAAAATGTCACTATTGCGGTGGCCCGCAAGCTGCGGACGCTGTTAAACGATGATCCGATGTTTAAAGGCGTACTAACCCGCGACGGCGACTATTTTATCTCTGTGATGGGCCGCTCAGACGTGGCGCGCAAACAAAACGCCAATTTCCTGGTCTCCATTCACGCGGATGCCGCGCCGAACCGTAACGCGACGGGCGCCTCGGTATGGGTCCTGTCGAACCGCCGGGCAAACAGCGAAATGGCCAACTGGCTGGAAGAGCATGAGAAACAGTCTGAACTGTTAGGCGGCGCGGGTGATGTGCTGGCAAACAGCCAGTCTGACCCATACCTCAGCCAGGCGGTGCTGGATTTACAGTTCGGTCATTCTCAGCGCGTCGGGTATGATGTCGCCACTAACGTATTGAACCAGTTGCAGGGCATCGGGGCATTGCATAAGCGCCGCCCTGAACATGCGAGCCTGGGCGTTCTGCGCTCGCCGGATATTCCGTCAATTCTGGTAGAAACGGGTTTTATCAGCAATAACAGTGAAGAGCGCCTGCTGGGCAGCGACAGCTATCAGCAGCAAATTGCCGAAGCGATTTATAACGGTTTACGTAAATATTTTGAGGCGCATCCTCTGCAGTCCGCGCCGCAGGGCGGAGCAGCCCAGACGGCCAGCGCCGCGCAGCCGGGTGGGTTGACCGCCACAAATTAAGGAGATTTCATGCCGATTCAGGTTCTGCCGCCGCAGCTCGCGAACCAAATCGCCGCCGGTGAGGTGGTGGAACGCCCTGCGTCGGTGGTGAAGGAGCTGGTTGAAAATAGCCTCGATGCGGGCGCCACCCGCATTGATATTGATATCGAACGCGGCGGCGCAAAGCTTATCCGCATTCGCGACAACGGCTGCGGCATCAAAAAAGAGGAGCTGGCGCTGGCGCTGGCGCGTCATGCCACCAGTAAAATTGCCTCTCTGGATGACCTGGAAGCGATTATCAGCCTCGGTTTTCGCGGCGAAGCGCTGGCCAGTATCAGCTCGGTTTCTCGTTTAACGCTGACCTCCCGCACCGCTGAACAGCAGGAAGCCTGGCAGGCCTACGCTGAAGGGCGGGATATGGACGTCACGGTCAAACCCGCGGCGCACCCTGTCGGTACTACGCTGGAAGTTCTGGACCTGTTCTACAATACTCCCGCCCGCCGCAAGTTTATGCGTACCGAAAAAACCGAGTTCGGCCATATCGACGAGATCATCCGCCGAATTGCGCTCGCCCGTTTCGACGTCACCATCAACCTCAGCCATAACGGCAAGGTGATGCGCCAGTACCGCGCGGTGGCTGAAGGTGGTCAGAAAGAGCGACGGTTAGGCGCTATCTGCGGGACGCCGTTCCTGGAGCAGGCGTTGGCTATCGAGTGGCAGCACGGCGATCTGGCTTTACGCGGCTGGGTGGCCGATCCGAACGCCAGTAGCGCGGCGTATTCTGAAATTCAGTATTGCTACGTGAACGGCCGCATGATGCGCGACCGCCTCATTAACCACGCCATTCGCCAGGCCTGCGAAGACAAGCTCGGGGCCGATCAGCAACCGGCCTTTGTGCTTTATCTGGAGATCGACCCGCATCAGGTGGATGTCAACGTCCATCCTGCCAAGCATGAAGTACGGTTCCATCAGTCGCGTCTGGTGCATGATTTTATCTACCAGGGCGTGCTGAGCGTGCTGCAACAGCAGCTTGAACCCACGCTGCCGCTGGAAAAAGAAGACTCCGCACCGCGCCCCATTCCGGAAAACCGTGTCGCGGCAGGCCGCAACCATTTTGCGGAGCCTGCCGTCGCACGTGAACCAGACGGCCCGCGTTTCTCCTCTGCAGGAGCCGTGCCGCGTCCGACGGGCGTGAACTACCCGAACGCTCAGCCCGGCTATCAGAAGCAGCAGGGGGCGCTGTACCGTAAACTGCTGGAAACGCCCGCAGTCGAGCGCAAAGAGCACGTTTCGGTGGCGACACCTTCCCTTGAAGGCCATAGCCAGAGTTTTGGCCGGGTGCTGACGATTATCGCACCGGATATGGCCCTGCTTGAGCGCGACGGCAAACTGCTGCTTCTGGCGCTGCCGGTTGCCGAACGCTGGCTCAAGCAGGCGCAACTGACGCCGGGGGAACATGCGGCCTGTGCGCAGCCGTTATTGATCCCGGTTCGCCTGAAAGTATCCGCTGAAGAAACAAGGGTATTGCAGCGTGCAGAGGCCCAGCTGGCGCAAATGGGCATTGAAATTGTGCTCGAACCACAACATGTGACAATTCGCGCAGTGCCTTTACCCTTACGCCAACAAAATTTACAAAACTTGATTCCTGAACTGATAGGCTACCTGGCGCAGCAAACATCGTTGGAGGCTGCCAACACCGCGCAGTGGATCGCCCGCCATCTGGCCAGCGAACATTCACCGTGGAGTATGGCGCAGGCGATTACCGTGCTGGCGGAGGTGGAACGCCTCTGCCCACAGCTGGTGAAAGCGCCGCCGGGTGGGTTATTACAACCTGTTGATTTAAAAACGGCGATGACCGCCCTGAAACATGACTGACGTAAGCAAGGCGAGCCTGCCAAAGGCAATTTTTTTAATGGGCCCAACGGCCTCTGGCAAAACAGCGTTAGCCATTGAGTTACGTAAAGTTTTGCCTGTAGAGTTGATTAGCGTTGATTCCGCCCTCATCTATCGAGGGATGGACATCGGCACGGCGAAGCCCGGCGCAGACGAACTGCGTGCGGCACCGCACCGTTTGCTGGATATTCTCGACCCGGCAGAGGCTTACTCCGCAGCGGATTTCCGCCGGGATGCCTTAGCTGAGATGGCCGAGATAACGGCGGCGGGGCGTATACCGCTGTTGGTTGGCGGAACCATGCTCTACTTCAAGGCGCTGCTCGAAGGTTTGTCACCCTTACCTTCTGCAGATCCTGAAATCAGAGCAAAGATTGAGCAGCAGGCGGCAGAGCAGGGGTGGGACGCATTGCATAAGCAACTGGCAGAGATTGACCCGGTTGCGGCGGCGCGAATCCATCCAAACGATCCGCAAAGGCTTTCCCGGGCACTGGAAGTTTTTTTCATTTCGGGTAAAACTTTAACGGAACTGACGCAAACGTCAGGAGACGCTCTGCCGTATCAGGTGCATCAGTTCGCCATCGCCCCGGCGAGCCGTGAACTGCTCCATCAACGAATTGAGCAGCGTTTTCATCAGATGTTGGCTTCAGATTTTGAAGCAGAAGTGCGGGCGCTATTTGCCCGTGGAGATTTGCATACGGATATGCCTTCCGTTCGTTGTGTGGGATACCGCCAGATGTGGTCGTATCTTGAAGGTGAGATTTCATACGATGAAATGGTTTATCGAGGTGTTTGCGCCACGAGACAGTTAGCGAAGCGCCAGATCACCTGGTTGCGCGGTTGGGAGGGGGTTCACTGGTTAGACAGTGAAAAACCGCAACAGGCGTTAAACGATGTGATTGAGGTTGTTGGTGATATCGCCCACTGAATGTGTACAATTGAGACGTATCGTGCGCAATTTTTCAGAATCGCAAGGTTCTAAGTACAAAACAAGCATATAAGGAAAAGATAGAATGGCTAAGGGGCAATCTTTACAAGATCCGTTCCTGAACGCATTGCGTCGGGAACGTGTTCCAGTTTCTATTTATTTGGTGAATGGTATTAAGCTGCAAGGTCAGATTGAGTCTTTCGATCAGTTCGTGATCCTGTTGAAAAACACGGTCAGCCAGATGGTCTACAAGCACGCTATCTCTACTGTTGTTCCGTCCCGTCCGGTCTCTCATCACAGCAATAACGCTGGCGGCGGCACAGGCAGTAACTACCATCATGGCAGCAACGCGCAGGGTTCTTCTGCTCCTGCGCAGGACAGCGACGAGACCGAATAAGGTTTTAGCTGTTATCCACACGGGGAGCCAGGGATCCTGCGTTCCCCGCTGATCTTTTTAGAGAGGTTTACGCTTGTTTGACCGTTATGATGCCGGTGAGCAGGCGGTGCTGGTACACATCTATTTTTCGCAAGACAAAGATATGGAAGACCTCCAGGAGTTTGAATCTCTGGTCTCTTCCGCCGGTGTCGAAGCAATGCAGGTGATTACCGGTAGCCGTAAAGCGCCGCACCCAAAGTATTTTGTTGGTGAAGGTAAAGCAGTAGAAATTGCGGATGCCGTAAAAGCAACCGGCGCGTCAGTCGTGTTGTTTGATCATGCGCTGTCTCCAGCCCAGGAGCGCAACCTGGAAGCTCTCTGCGAATGCCGTGTTATCGATCGCACGGGATTGATTTTAGACATTTTTGCTCAGCGTGCCCGTACCCACGAGGGGAAACTGCAGGTTGAGCTGGCGCAGTTGCGCCATCTGGCGACGCGTCTGGTGCGTGGCTGGACCCACCTTGAAAGACAAAAAGGCGGGATTGGTTTGCGCGGTCCGGGTGAAACCCAGCTCGAAACCGACCGCCGTTTGCTGCGTGGCCGTATTACCCAGATCCTCTCACGTCTGGAACGTGTCGAGAAACAGCGTGAACAGGGGCGTCGGGCGCGAACCAAAGCCGACATCCCCACGGTGTCGCTGGTGGGCTATACCAACGCCGGTAAATCCACCCTGTTTAACCAGATAACCGAGGCCCAGGTGTATGCCGCAGACCAGCTGTTTGCGACCCTGGACCCGACGCTGCGCCGCATTGACGTTGCCGACGTGGGTGAAACAGTGCTGGCGGATACCGTAGGGTTTATCCGCCATCTGCCGCACGATCTGGTGGCGGCGTTTAAGGCGACGTTGCAGGAGACGCGTCAGGCGACTCTGCTGCTGCACGTGATTGATGCGGCTGACGTACGCGTGCAGGAGAACATCGACGCGGTGAACGTGGTGCTGGAAGAAATTGACGCCCACGAAATTCCCACCCTGTTGGTGATGAATAAGATCGATATGCTGGAGGATTTCGAACCGCGTATCGACCGTGATGAAGAGAACAAACCGATTCGGGTCTGGCTTTCTGCTCAGGCCGGAATCGGTGTGCCACTGCTTTTCCAGGCTTTGACAGAACGTCTTTCCGGTGAGGTAGCTCAGCACACGCTGCGACTGCCGCCACAGGAAGGCAGGCTGCGCAGCCGGTTTTATCAGCTTCAGGCGATAGAAAAAGAGTGGATGGAGGATGACGGCAGCGTGGGGATGCAGGTGCGTATGCCGATCGTTGACTGGCGTCGCCTCTGTAAACAAGAACCTGCGCTGGCGGACTATATCGTCTGATCAGAAAGGGGAAGCCTGAAAAATTCGCCCTTGCATAACAAATATGGAGCATATACATGGCGTGGAATCAGCCCGGTAATAACGGACAAGACCGCGACCCGTGGGGAAGCAGCAATAATCAAGGCGGCAACTCTGGGGGAAATGGCAACAAAGGTGGTCGCGAGCAGGGGCCGCCGGATCTGGATGATATCTTCCGCAAGCTGAGCAAAAAGCTTGGTGGCCTTGGCGGAGGAAAAGGTTCTGGCTCGGGTGGCAGTTCCAGCCAGGGGCCGCGCCCGCAATTAGGTGGCCGTCTGGTGGGCATCGTTGCTGCCGGGCTGGTGATCGTCTGGGCAGCCAGCGGGTTCTACACCATTAAAGAAGCAGAACGCGGCGTGGTCACCCGTTTCGGTAAGTTCAGCCATCTGGTGGAGCCGGGCCTGAACTGGAAGCCGACCTTCATTGATGACGTGACCGCAGTTAACGTGGAGTCCGTCCGTGAACTGGCCGCCTCCGGCGTGATGCTGACGTCTGACGAGAACGTGGTGCGCGTCGAGATGAACGTGCAGTACCGCGTGACCGATCCTGAGCGTTATCTGTTTAGCGTGACCAGCGCCGATGACAGCCTTCGTCAGGCGACCGACAGCGCCCTGCGTGGTGTGATCGGCAAATACACCATGGACCGCATCCTGACCGAAGGTCGTACCGTTATTCGTAGCGATACCCAGCGCGAGCTGGAAGAGACGATTCGTCCGTACAACATGGGTATCACCCTGCTGGACGTCAACTTCCAGGCTGCACGTCCGCCGGAAGAGGTGAAGGCCGCGTTTGACGATGCGATTGCTGCCCGTGAAAACGAACAGCAGTACATCCGCGAAGCAGAAGCGTACACCAACGAAGTTCAGCCGCGTGCTAACGGTCAGGCGCAGCGTATTCTGGAAGAGGCGCGTGCGTATAAGACCCAGACGATCCTGGAAGCTCAGGGTGAAGTGGCTCGCTTCGCGCGCATCCTGCCGGAATACAAAGCCGCGCCGGAAATTACCCGCGAGCGTCTGTATATCGAGACTATGGAAAAAGTGCTGAGCCACACCCGCAAAGTGCTGGTTAACGACAGCAAAGGCGGAAACCTGATGGTTCTGCCGCTGGATCAGATGCTGAAAGGCGGTTCTGCACCGGCAGCGAAAGACACCAGCGGAGCGAACAACCTGCTGCGTCTGCCGCCAGCCTCATCAGGCAGCTCCAGCGCGAACACAACGCCTTCTTCGAACGATGGTGACATTATGGACCAACGCCGTGCTAACGCGCAGCGTAACGACTACCAGCGTCAGGGGGAATAAGGATGCGTAAGTCAGTTATTGCGATCATCGTCATCGTACTGGTCGTGCTGTATACCTCGATCTTTGTGGTGAAAGAGGGCGAGCGTGGGATCAAGTTCCAGTTCAGCAGCGTCGTGCGTGATGGCGACAAACGTCCGGTGATTTACGAGCCGGGCCTGCACTTCAAGGTGCCGTTCATTCAGTCTGTGAAAACGCTCGATGCACGTATCCAGACCATGGATAACCAGGCTGACCGTTTCGTGACTAAAGAGAAGAAAGACCTGATCGTTGATTCTTACATCAAATGGCGCATCAGCGATTTCAGCCGTTACTTCCTGGCAACGGGCGGCGGTGACGTGTCTCAGGCAGAAGTGCTGCTGAAACGTAAGTTCTCTGACCGTCTGCGCTCCGAGATTGGTCGTCTTGATGTGAAAGACATCGTGACCGACTCCCGCGGTCGTCTGACCCTGGAAGTGCGCGATGCGCTGAACTCCGGTACAGCGGGCACCGAAGACGAAGTGGCGACGCCAGCAGCGGATGACGCGATTGCTAAAGCGGCCGAACGCGTTCAGGCTGAAACCAACGGTAAAGTGCCGGTGATCAACCCGAACAGTATGGCGGCGCTGGGTATCGAAGTGGTTGACGTGCGTATCAAGCAGATCAACCTGCCAGCGGAAGTGTCCGAGGCGATCTACAACCGTATGCGCGCCGAGCGCGAAGCGGTAGCCCGTCGTCACCGTTCACAGGGTCAGGAAGAGGCTGAAAAACTGCGTGCAGCAGCGGACTATGAAGTGACCAAGACGCTGGCGGAATCAGAGCGTCAGGGCCGTATCCTGCGCGGTGAAGGCGATGCGGAAGCGGCGAAGCTGTTTGCCGATGCATTCAGCCAGGATCCAGACTTCTACGCCTTTATCCGTAGCCTGCGCGCTTACGAGAATAGCTTTAAGAGCAACCAGGATGTGATGGTGCTCAGCCCGGACAGCGATTTCTTCCGTTATATGAAGACGCCGACCAACGCAACGCGATAAACTCAGGCTCGTTTGAGTATTCAAACCACCGCTCCCAACGGAGCGGTGGTTTTCTTTTATAAGGATGAAAAATGAATTCAACGATCTGGCTCGCGCTGGCCCTGGTTCTGGTGCTGGAAGGTCTCGGCCCGATGCTCTATCCGCGCGCATGGCGTCGTATGATCGCGACCATGAGCCAGCTACCGGATAATATTTTGCGTCGTTTCGGCGGTGGTCTTGTGGTTGCCGGTATCGTTATCTACTACATGTTGAGGAAAACGATTGGCTGATCAAAAACTAGCCGCAATTGGCGTATTTTAAGGTCAAAAAGTGCTGTATATCTGAAAAAGCGATGGTAGAATCCATTTTTAAGCAAACGGTGATTTTGAAAAAAATGGGTAACAACGTCGTCGTACTGGGCACCCAATGGGGTGACGAAGGTAAAGGGAAGATTGTCGATCTTCTGACTGAACGGGCTAAATATGTTGTACGCTACCAGGGCGGTCACAACGCAGGCCATACTCTCGTAATCAACGGTGAAAAAACCGTCCTCCATCTTATTCCATCAGGCATTCTTCGCGAAAACGTCACCAGCATCATCGGTAACGGCGTTGTGCTGTCTCCTGCTGCGCTGATGAAAGAGATGAAAGGTCTGGAAGACCGTGGTATCCCTGTTCGTGAGCGTCTGCTGCTCTCCGAAGCCTGCCCACTGATCCTGGACTATCACGTGGCGCTGGACGTGGCGCGTGAAAAAGCGCGTGGCGCGAAAGCGATCGGCACCACCGGTCGTGGTATCGGCCCGGCTTACGAAGATAAAGTTGCACGTCGCGGTCTGCGCGTGGGTGACCTCTTCGACAAAGCGACCTTCGCTGAAAAACTGAAAGAAGTGATGGAATATCACAACTTCCAGCTGGTGAACTTCTACAAAGCTGACGCTGTTGACTACCAGAAAGTGCTGGATGACGTCATGGCGATTGCAGACATTCTGACCGGTATGGTTGTTGATGTATCCGATCTGCTGGACCAGGCGCGCAAGCGTGGCGATTTCGTCATGTTCGAAGGTGCGCAGGGTACGCTGCTGGACATCGACCACGGTACCTATCCGTACGTCACCTCCTCGAACACCACTGCGGGTGGCGTAGCGACCGGCTCCGGCCTAGGTCCACGTTATGTGGATTACGTTCTGGGCATCATCAAAGCGTACTCTACTCGCGTAGGTGCGGGTCCATTCCCGACCGAACTGTTTGATGAAACCGGCGAGTTCCTGTGCAAGCAGGGTAACGAGTTTGGCGCGACCACCGGTCGTCGTCGTCGTACCGGCTGGCTGGATGCGGTTGCCGTGCGTCGCGCAGTGCAGATCAACTCCCTGTCTGGCTTCTGCCTGACCAAGTTGGACGTACTGGACGGCCTGAAAGAAGTGAAAATCTGCGTAGGCTACCGTATGCCAGATGGCCGCGAAGTGACCACCACTCCGCTGGCTGCTGACGACTGGGAAGGTATTGAGCCAATCTACGAAACCATGCCGGGCTGGTCTGAGACCACCTTCGGTGTGAAAGAGCGTAGCGGCCTGCCGCAGGCGGCGCTGGATTACATCAAGCGCATTGAAGAACTGACCGAAGTGCCGATCGATATTATTTCTACCGGCCCGGATCGTACTGAAACGATGATCCTGCGCGACCCGTTCGACGCATAATCTTCGTGACTGCTGGCCTGCGGGGAGACCCGTAGGCCGGATAAGCGTAGCGCCAACCGGCGACCGCTCCTGGATCTCCGCTTTTTCGCCCCGTCTGTCAAATAAATTAGCCGCTAACTATCTGGCTGGTTTATCATCATTAATGAATATCTCTGCGGTTTAACCGCGTTTTCCCTTTTTCCTGAGGTTGATGTGCAGTTAACAAGTTTCACCGATTACGGCTTACGCGCGCTGATTTACATGGCGTCGTTACCCGAAGGGAAGATGACCAGTATCTCTGAAGTGACAGAGGTATACGGTGTATCCCGTAATCATATGGTCAAAATAATCAATCAACTTAGCCGTGCCGGATACGTTGCTGCCGTCCGCGGGAAGAATGGAGGGATCCGTCTTGGTAAACCGGCACAGAGTATTCGTATCGGGGATGTGGTACGCGAGCTGGAGCCCTTGTCTCTGGTGAACTGCAGCAGCGCGTTCTGCCACATTACGCCCGCTTGCCGCCTGAAACAGGCGCTTTCAAAGGCCGTGCAAAGTTTTCTCAAGGAACTGGATAACTACACGCTGGCCGATTTGGTTGAAGAGAATCAACCGCTTTATAAATTATTGCTGGTGGAATGAAGAAAATTTCCACCGGAGCTGACAACGGAGGAACCGACATGTCACAAGATCCTTTCCAGGAACGCGAAGCCGAAAAATACGCGAATCCTATCCCCAGCCGCGAGTTCATCATTGAACACTTAACAAAACGCGAAAAACCCGCCAATCGTGAAGAACTTGCCGTTGAATTAAATATTGAAGGTGAAGAGCAAATTGAAGCCCTTCGCCGCCGCCTGCGCGCGATGGAGCGTGACGGGCAACTGGTCTTTACCCGCCGCCAGTGCTACGCGCTGCCGGAACGCCTCGATCTGCTGAAAGGGACCGTCATTGGTCACCGCGATGGCTTTGGCTTCCTGCGCGTGGAAGGCCGTAAGGACGACCTTTACCTCTCATCCGAACAGATGAAAATGTGCATCCACGGCGACCAGATCCTGGCGCAGCCGCTGGGTGCAGACCGTAAAGGCCGCCGCGAAGCACGCGTGGTTCGCGTGCTGGTGCCAAAAACCAGCCAGATTGTGGGCCGCTACTTTACCGATGCGGGCGTAGGCTTCGTGGTGCCTGACGACAGCCGTCTGAGCTTCGATATTCTGATCCCACCTGAAGAGGTGATGGGCGCGCGTATGGGCTTTGTGGTGGTGGTTGAACTCACCCAACGTCCGACCCGTCGCACCAAAGCGGTCGGTAAAATCGTCGAAGTGCTGGGCGATAACATGGGCACCGGCATGGCCGTCGATATGGCGCTGCGTACCCATGAAATTCCGTACGTCTGGCCGAAAGCGGTCGAAGAGCAGATCGAAAACCTGCGCGAAGAAGTACCGGAAGAGTCCAAAGCGGGCCGTGTGGATCTCCGCAGTCTGCCGCTGGTCACGATCGACGGTGAAGACGCTCGCGACTTCGATGACGCGGTCTACTGCGAGAAAAAACGCGGCGGCGGCTGGCGTCTGTGGGTGGCCATTGCTGACGTAAGCTACTACGTTCGTCCGCACACGCCGCTGGATAACGAAGCGCGCAGCCGTGGTACGTCGGTCTACTTCCCATCGCAGGTTGTACCGATGCTGCCGGAAGTGCTCTCCAATGGCCTGTGCTCCCTGAACCCGCAGGTTGACCGTCTCTGTATGGTATGTGAGATGACCATCTCCACCAAAGGGCGCTTAACGGGCTACAAATTCTACGAAGCGGTAATGAGCTCGCACGCGCGTCTGACCTATACCAAGGTCTGGCATATGCTGCAGGGCGACCAGGACCTTCGCGAGCAGTACGCGCCGCTGGTTAAACACATTGAAGAGCTGCATAACCTCTACAAAACGCTGGAGCAGGCGCGCGAAGAGCGCGGCGGGATCTCCTTTGAGAGCGAAGAAGCGAAGTTTATCTTCAACGCCGAGCGCCGCATTGAGCGTATCGAACAGACCCAGCGTAACGATGCGCACAAGCTGATCGAAGAGTGTATGATTCTGGCGAATATCTCGGCGGCACGCTTCGTTGAGAAAGCCAAAGAGCCTGCGCTGTTCCGTATTCACGATAAGCCGACCACGGAAGCCATTACGTCGTTCCGCTCCGTGCTGGCTGAGCTCGGCCTGGAGCTGCCTGGCGGTAATAAGCCTGAGCCACGCGATTACGCCGAACTGCTGGAATCCATCAGCGATCGTCCTGACGCGGAAATGCTGCAGACGATGCTGCTGCGCTCCATGAAGCAGGCGATTTACGATCCGGAAAACCGGGGGCACTTCGGCCTGGCGCTGCAGTCTTACGCGCACTTTACCTCGCCGATCCGCCGTTATCCGGATCTGTCACTGCACCGCGCGATCAAGTATCTGCTGGCGCATGAGCAGGGCCATAAAGGCAACACGACCGAAACCGGCGGCTATCACTACTCCATGGACGAAGTGCTGCAACTGGGTCAGCACTGTTCCATGACCGAGCGCCGTGCGGATGAAGCGACGCGTGACGTGGCGGATTGGTTGAAGTGTGACTTTATGCTGGATCAGGTGGGCAACGTCTTTAAGGGCGTGATTGCCAGCGTGACCGGCTTTGGGTTCTTCGTTCGTCTGGATGAGCTGTTTATCGACGGTCTGGTGCACGTCTCCAGCCTGGATAACGACTACTACCGCTTCGACCAGGTCGGCCAGCGTCTGATTGGCGAATCAGGCGGCCAGACCTACCGTCTGGGCGATCGCGTGGAAGTGAAGGTCGAAGCCGTGAATATGGACGACCGTAAAATCGACTTCAGCCTGATCTCCAGCGAGCGTGCGCCGCGTAACGTCGGTAAAACCGAGCGTGAAAGGGCGAAAAAAGGCGGAAACGGCAAAGCGAGCGGTAAACGTCGCCAGGCGGGCAAAAAGGTAAACTTCGAGCCGGACAGCGCCTTCCGCGGCGAGAAGAAACAGAAGCCAAAGGCGGCGAAGAAAGAGGCTCGCTCAGCGAAAAAGCCTTCCGCGAAGACGCAGAAAATCGCTGCCGCGACAAAAGCGAAGCGCGCAGCCAAGAAAAAGCAGGCGGAGTAATTCTCCCCTCACCCTGACCCTCTCCCCAACCGGGAGAGGGGAAATACTTATTACGAGAACCATCAATGAGTGAAATGATTTACGGCATCCACGCGGTGCAGGCCCTTCTCGAGCGCGCACCGGAGCGTTTTCAGGAAGTGTTTATTCTGAAAGGTCGTGAAGACAAACGTCTGATGCCGCTGATCCACGCGCTGGAAGCGCAGGGCGTAGTGATCCAGCTGGCGAACCGCCAGTTCCTGGATGAGAAAAGCGACGGCGCGGTGCACCAGGGGATCATTGCCCGCGTGAAGCCGGGCCGTCAGTATCAGGAAAACGATCTGCCGGATCTGATTGCCGCGCTGGAAAACCCGTTCTTCCTGATTCTGGATGGCGTCACCGACCCGCATAACCTCGGCGCGTGCCTGCGCAGCGCGGATGCGGCGGGCGTGCACGCGGTGATCGTACCGAAAGATCGCTCTGCCCAACTGAACGCGACGGCGAAGAAAGTGGCCTGCGGCGCGGCGGAAAACGTTCCGCTGATCCGCGTGACCAACCTGGCGCGCACCATGCGTCTGCTGCAGGAAGAGAATATCTGGATCGTCGGTACCGCGGGCGAAGCGGATCATACTCTGTATCAGAGCAAAATGACCGGCCGTCTGGCGCTTGTGATGGGGGCGGAAGGTGAAGGCATGCGTCGTCTGACCCGTGAGCACTGCGACGAACTGATCAGTATACCGATGGCGGGCAGCGTGTCGTCTCTGAACGTTTCCGTTGCAACAGGTATCTGCCTGTTTGAAGCGGTGCGTCAGCGCGGAGAATAAACAGCAAGGCCGTCCAAAGGACGGCCTTTAGTGTTTTCTCCCTCTCCCCGTGGGTGTACAGTCCGGGGACATGGTAGACAGGTGTTCGGGGACATGGTGAACACTTTTTAACATCCTTTACCCATGGTGATCGACTTTTTCTTCAGGTCGATCACCCCCACTTTCGTGCT
>NZ_JBLKDI010000026.1:0-54108 GCF_047530715.1 Enterobacter sp. 04-C-12-SI-ECC | reverse complement strand
CAACAACGTGAAGAAGTGGCAGATCCCGCGATTCATCAACACGGATAAAGCGCCCGCCTATGGTCGCGCGCTTGCTCTGCTCAAACGCGAAGGCCGGTGCCCGTCTGACGTTGAACACCGATTATCCATAAAGCCAAAGCCCAGCACGTTGCAGCCTTCGTTGATGGCGGTCACGCCCTCTTCCACGGAACGCATGCCGTATTTGGCCTTGTAGCCATATTTGGTTTGGGCCGTGATGGCGCCCGCGCCGCCGCTGCCGCAGAAGGAGATGCCGAAGGTGGCGTTTTCCGCTTTCATTACGTCGCCGAGCTTCATGTCCGCCGCCATGCCCGGCACAACCACTGCGCGTCCACCTGCTTTTTCCACACCCGCAGCCACTTTCTGACCTTTACCCAGGCGATCGCCAATCACGACTGTAATCTGTTCCATGTGTTGCTCCTTAAAGGTTGTCTTTCGCGACTTCAAAGTGAACGGAGAGCAGCCAGGCCTCTTCATCAGGAAGGTTGCCAAACTGCGCCACCACTTCACGGGCAAGCTGCATTGAATCTGGTGAAATTTCGTCGAACAGCTCTGCTTCAACCTCCGGCAGCGGCTCGCCGGTCACGGACCGGTGCGCCATTGCGCGAACGTGGGAGGTGAGCATCTGCTCCTGTACCGCATTGGGGATGATGTTGTGCCGGGCCAGCAGGGCATAAACCTGCTGCAGCATGGTGTTCGCGAGCTGTTCTGTTTGCACCGCCTGTTCCCCAACGTCGTTCATTACCGCTCCGTTAATCACTCGTCTTACCCCGTTAATGGCTCTGGAATAAAACTAACGTTGGGCGTGAAGGGTTTGTAGCGAGTTGTTTTCCACTTCGAAGTGGAAAGGCGAGCCGCAGCAGTGATCTGTGCCACATAAATATGGTGAATCTGGATTAACGGCCGCATTTACGTGATGAATATCACGCTATTAAGCGGCACTAAACAGGTAAGCGGAGTGGAAAAGTTTACGAGCAGGCTCGTAGAAATGTGACGTGGATAAGGTTTTCTTATGGGGATTCGCTAGAGTGGCTGCGGGTGCTTGAGACTGACCGTCTCAGGCATGGGACGGAAAGTGGAAAGCCCCGCCTGATAGAAAATCAGGGCGGGGGCTCGAAACGACACGTCACGACCGTGGAGTTCGCTACCTCGCCCGCTTTAAAGCAAGGAGGCATCCATGAAACGCCAATCCCCAATTATCCGGGTTTCGATGATTGTTGCTTTGACAATAATCATCTTAACGCTGGTGACGAGGAAAACACTGTGCGAGATCCGTTTTCGAAACGGCTCGCTTGAAGTGACAGCGCGGATGGATTGTCGCTCCGGCCAGTAGGGAGCAAGGATGCGGGGGCGCTTAGTGCGCCTCCGCATACGGAGGAAGGACGTACAGCTCAGGCACCCAATTAACGGTATTTCTTGTGATACGTGTTGCGCGTCGCCACAAACTGGTCGGCCGCCGCCTGGGCTTCCTTCACTTTGCCTTCGTTAGCCAGCTTCAGCGCGCCGTCGATCTGACCGACCAGCACGTCAAAGCCGTGGCGATAGTCTTTCATCTCTGCGCTGTCTGCCGCTTTGCTTTCCAGCTTTGGCGGCGTCGCTTTTTGCGCGTCCAGCGCCGCTTCACGCATTTTGGTCAGTGCGCCTTTCATTTCCGCCGCATTGTCCGTTTTCTGCACTACCTTCAGGTTTTGACTGAGGATGTCCATGTTGTCTTCGAGATCGGCAGCAAACGCAGAAGAGCCAAGAACCAGCGTTGAAGCCGCGACGATCGCTAACAGGTGTTTACGCATTGCTCACTTCCTTTTTTATTATTAAAACGCTTTTCGGGTATTACTGGCCGGCGATTTTCATTTCCGGCAGTAATACAGAACCACACTGTATATTGCTACGTGTTTCAATATCGTTACCGACCGTAACGATATTGCGCCACATGTCCTTCAGGTTACCGGCGATGGTAATTTCGCTCACCGGATACTGAATTTCGCCGTTTTCGACCCAGAAGCCTGCCGCACCGCGAGAATAGTCGCCGGTGATGCCGCTTACGCCCTGGCCCATCAGCTCGGTGACCACCAGACCGGTGCCCATCTCTTTCAGCATCTGCTCGAAGTTCAGGCCCTGACCGGCAATGCGCCAGTTATGGATCCCGCCCGCATGTCCGGTGCTTTTCAGCCCCAGCTTGCGCGCGGAGTAGTTGGTCAGCAGCCACTGGGTCAGAATGCCGTCTTTAACGATATCGCGGCGTTCCGTGCGCACGCCTTCGCTGTCGAATGGCGTGGAGGCCAGCCCTTTCAGCAGGTGCGGATGTTCCTCGATAGTCAGCCACTCCGGCAGGATCTGCTTGCCCAGCGAGTCGAGCAGGAAGGTCGATTTACGGTACACCGAGCCGCCCGCGATAGCGCCCACCAGATGACCAAACAGACCGGTCGCCACTTCATTGGCAAAAATGACCGGGGCCTTCATGGTGGAGAGCTTACGCGGCGACAGGCGAGACAGCGTGCGTTCGGCACACTCTTTGCCCACCCACTCAGGAGACTGCAAATCCCCCAGCGCGCGGCCAATGGTGTAGGCGTAGTCACGCTCCATGTCGCCGTTCTCTTCGGCAATTACGCAGCTTGAAAGCGAGTGACGGGTGGAGCAGTAGCCCTGCAGCATGCCGTGGCTGTTGCCGAAAACTTTGATGCCGTAGTGGCTGTTAAAGCTGCCGCCTTCGGTATTCGTGATGCGCTTGTCAGCCTGCAAAGACGCCTGCTCGGCGCGCGCGGCCAGTTCAATCGCTTCATCCGGCGTGACTTCAGCCGGGTGGAAAAGATCGAGATCCGGCGCGTCAAACGCCAGCAGATCTTTATCCGCCACGCCTGCGTAAGGATCCGGAGAGGTGTAACGGGCGATATCCAGCGCCGCCTGCACCGTACGGGCGATGGCATCCGGGCTGAGATCGGTGGATGACGCGCTGCCTTTGCGGTTCTGGTGATACACCGTGATCCCAAGCGCGCCATCGCTGTTAAATTCTACATTCTCCACTTCGCCATAGCGGGTGCTCACGCTAATGCCGGTGGTTTTGCTGACCGCCACTTCGGCGCCATCTGATTTACCTGAAGCGAGCGTCAGCGCGGTGGAGACGGCTTCTTCCAGAATCTTACGCTGCGCTTCAACTTGTGAGGTTACTTTCATCGCAAATGCCATACTGTAAGAGAGAGTTAAGTGAAGTCTAACAGAGAACCGTTTTTCAGTGCGCGTCTTAACTGGTAACATTAGCCTCTTTTTTTAAGGAGCCTGACATGACTAAGCAGCCCGAAGACTGGCTCGACGACGTTCCCGGTGATGACATCGAAGACGAAGATGATGAGATCATCTGGGTCAGTAAAAGTGAAATTAAACGTGACGCCGAAGAGTTAAAACAGCTTGGCGCAGAAATGGTAGAACTGGGTAAAAACGCGCTGGATAAGATCCCGCTCGACCAGGATCTGCGTGATGCCATTGAACTGGCACAGAAAATCAAGAAAGAAGGCCGTCGTCGCCAGCTTCAGCTTATCGGTAAAATGCTGCGTCAGCGCGACGTGGATCCGATCCGTCAGGCGCTGGACAAGCTGAAAAACCGCCACAACCAGCAGGTTGCGCTGTTCCATAAGCTGGAGCAGATCCGCGATCGTCTGATTGAACAGGGTGATGATGCGGTACCGGAAGTGCTGAACCTGTGGCCGGATGCCGACCGCCAGCAGCTGCGTTCTTTGATCCGCAACGCGAAGAAAGAGAAAGAGGGGAATAAGCCGCCGAAATCCGCGCGTCTGATTTTCCAGTATCTGCGCGAGCTGTCTGAGAACGCAGAGTAATCCCCTCTCCCCAAAGGGGAGAGGGAGAAGAGATAATGAAGGCCCGGTAAGCGCTAGCGCCACCGGGCTTTTTTTACTCTGCGGCCGCGGCTTTCTTCGCCAGACCGTCCAGCAGCTTCTGATGGATCCCACCGAACCCGCCGTTGCTCATCACCAGAATGTGGTCGCCAGGCTGTGCGGCTTTCACCACCATATCCGCTAAGACATCCACGTCCGCGCTCCAGTGCGCAGGCTGAATGCAGGCGTCGGCCACTTCAGCCACCTGCCACGGAATATGCTGCGGCTGCAGCAGGAAGACTTCGTCGGCACGTCCCAGGGAAGGTGCGAGGTCGTCTTTGCAGATGCCCATTTTCATGGTGTTCGAGCGCGGTTCCAGCACCGCCAGAATGCGCGCGGTGCCGCCAACCTTGCCGCGTAACGCAGCAAGCGTCGCCAGAATGGCCGTTGGGTGGTGCGCGAAATCGTCATACACCGTCACGCCGTTCGCTTCGCCGCGCAGCTCCAGGCGGCGGCGGGCGTTGATAAACGTCCCCAGCGCATTGGCCGCATCCGCAGGCAGTACGCCCACGTGGCGCGCCGCGGCGATCGCCATCAGGCCGTTGTGCATGTTGTGCTCGCCCACCAGGCCCCACTTCACCTCGCCCACTTTCTCACCGTCGAGCAGTACTTCCCACTCGGAGGCATCCGCGTTGAGTTTTTTCGCCTGCCAGTGGCCCTGCTCGCCCACCAGCTCCTGCTCGCTCCAGCAGCCCATCGCCATGGTCTGCTTCAGGTTGATGTCGTTCTCCGGCAGGATAATGCGGCCCTGGCCCGGAACAATGCGCACCAGGTGGTGGAACTGTTTCTGAATGGCTTTCAGGTCGTCAAAGATATCCGCGTGGTCAAACTCAAGGTTGTTGAGGATCAGCGTGCGCGGGCAGTAGTGCACGAATTTGGAACGCTTGTCGAAGAATGCGCAGTCGTATTCATCCGCTTCAATCACAAAGAACGGGCTGTCGCCGAGACGCGCAGAGACGTCGAAGTTACCCGGCACGCCGCCGATCACGAAGCCCGGCTTGTAGCCGCAGGCTTCAAGGATCCAGGTCGCCATGCCGGCGGTGGTGGTTTTGCCGTGGGTACCGGCTACGGCAACCACCCATCGGTCGCGCAGCACGAAATCATGCAGCCACTGCGGGCCGGACATGAACGGAATATTGCGTTCCAGCACCGCTTCAACGCACGGGTTACCGCGGGTCATGGCGTTGCCAATGATGACCAGATCCGGCTCGGGATCCAGCTGGCTGGCATCGTAGCCCTGAATTAAAGAGATGCCCTGTTTCTCCAGAAGCGTGCTCATCGGCGGATACACATTGGCGTCCGAACCTGTCACTTCATGGCCCAGCGAGCGCGCCAGCATTGCCAGTCCGCCCATGAAAGTGCCACAAATCCCCAATATATGAATGCGCATACGTCACTATCCTTCTTTAATGTGGCGCACATTTTACTCACATGTTAGCGGCTGTGAAACGCATTTCAGGTAAATCCGTATGTTGCTGGCGCGATTCACCTCTGCGCTACTATTTGAATATTTGTTAAGATTGTTGGGCTTTAGTCGTTTTAGTGAACATACAATCGCTCTACTCACAAAGATGCAGGGAAAGTGTTATGAAAACGTTAGGTGAATTTATTGTCGAAAAGCAGCACGAGTTCTCTCATGCTACGGGTGAACTCACTGCTTTGCTGTCGGCAATAAAGCTGGGCGCTAAGATCATCCACCGTGATATCAACAAGGCCGGTCTGGTCGATATCCTGGGTGCCAGCGGTGCCGAGAACGTTCAGGGCGAGGTTCAGCAGAAACTCGATCTGTTCGCAAATGAAAAACTGAAAGCTGCACTGCGCGCGCGCGACATCGTTGCGGGTATCGCCTCCGAAGAAGAAGATGAAATTGTTGTATTCGAAGGGTGTGAACACGCGAAATACGTCGTACTGATGGATCCGCTCGACGGCTCCTCCAACATCGACGTTAACGTTTCTGTCGGTACCATTTTCTCCATCTACCGCCGCGTCACGCCTGTTGGTACGCCGGTAACCGAGGAAGATTTCCTGCAGCCGGGCAGTAACCAGGTTGCGGCCGGTTACGTCGTTTATGGCTCGTCCACCATGCTGGTCTACACCACCGGATGCGGGGTTCACGCCTTTACCTACGATCCGTCGCTGGGCGTCTTCTGCCTGTGCCAGGAACGTATGCGCTTCCCGGAGAAAGGCAGCACTTACTCCATCAACGAAGGCAACTACATCAAGTTCCCGAACGGCGTGAAGAAGTACATCAAATTCTGCCAGGAAGAAGATAAAGCGACCCAGCGCCCTTACACGTCCCGCTACATTGGCTCTCTGGTCGCGGATTTCCACCGTAACCTGCTGAAGGGCGGTATCTACCTCTATCCAAGCACCGCCAGCCACCCGGACGGGAAGCTGCGCCTGCTGTACGAATGCAACCCGATGGCGTTCCTGGCCGAACAGGCGGGCGGCAAGGCGAGCGACGGTAAACAGCGTATTCTGGACATCGTGCCGGAAAGCCTTCACCAGCGTCGTTCGTTCTTCGTTGGCAACAACCATATGGTTGAAGACGTTGAACGTTTTATCCGTGAGTATCCGGACGCGTAATATCTCTCCCGGGGAGCCAGTCTGGCTCCCCAACACATTTATATATTTTACCGTATAAGTGTTTATAAAAATCACGCTTTAATCTTCACCCCTGCTCCTGCATTATTTCCATAACAGTTTGACATTTATTTCCTGGAGCAGAATTGCAATGAAAAATTATTCCCGGGCTAATACCGGCATTGATTTAAATCTTATCCCTGTATTTATTGAAGTCGTCCGCTGCGGCAGTATGGCAAAAGCCTCTTTGCGCCTGGAGATGTCCCGTCCTGCGGTGAGCCTGGCGTTGAAGCGTTTTAATCAACTGTTTGATGAGCCGTTATTTTTTCGCAAAGGTTTATATCTCGAGCCGACTGAAAAAGCGTTAGCGTTAACCAACTCGCTGGAATTATTAATGGGTGATATTCACGATAATATTGCGGCGGTAAATTCCGCGAGAAATAAAGCCCCGGCACAGAACGCACCGGGGCTGGGAAATATTATGCCGCAGTCTGAGCCGTCACTTTGAATGATGACATGGCCTCCATCAGCTGACGCGACTGCTCCTCAAGGGAGCGGGTCGCGGCGGAGGATTGCTGCACCAGCGCCGCATTCTGCTGCGCGGTTTCATCCATCTGGTTCACCGCAATATTCACCTGCTCGATGCCGCGGCTCTGCTCCTGAGACGCGGTGGCAATTTCGCGCATCAGTTTGGTCATGCGCAGCACTTCGGTGGCAATCTCATCCATCGTTTCACCCGCCTGCTGGGCCAGCTCGCTGCCCTCGTTAACGTGGGCCTGCGAATCGCCGATCAGAGAGCGGATCTCTTTCGCCGCGTCGGCGCTGCGGCTGGCAAGGTTGCGGACTTCACCCGCGACCACGGCAAACCCGCGCCCCTGCTCGCCCGCGCGCGCCGCTTCCACGGAGGCGTTAAGCGCCAGAATGTTTGTCTGGAAGGCAATACCGTCAATCACGCTCAGGATGTCGGCGATGCGCGCCGAACTGCCGGAGATATCGCGCATTTTTTCAATCACGTAGCAGACCATTTCGCTGCCGTGATCGGCGGTGTCGGAAACAGACTTCGCCAGCTGGTGCGCCTGCTCGGCGTTGTCGGCGTTAAGCTTCACCGTGGCGGTGATCTGCTCCATGCTGGCGGCGGTCTGCTCCAGCGACGTGGCGGTGGATTCGGTGCGCTCGGCAAGATCCCGGTTCCCCGCCGTCAGCTCGCGGCTGCCGGTATCAATTTGCGAGCTGGCATCGCGAACCCGCAGAACCGAGCTCATCAGCGACTGACGCATCTCCTCTATCGCCGCATTGAGGCGGTTAAACTCCTGGCTCGCCGGGGCATTCAGCGTGTGGGTTAAATCGCCCGCCGCCACGTTCTCCAGCTGCGCAATGGAGGCAGACAGCGGCTTGAGCAGCATATGGCGCAGCGCCAGCCAGGCGAGCACGATAATGCCCGCCGTCAGCAGCGCAGCGACAATAATCAGGATCAGCACGCGGGTTTTACTCGCCTGTACGGCACGCACTTCCGCCTGACCTCGCGCTTCGCTCCATTTCTGAAACGCCTGCATGTCGTTATCGAACTGCTTCGCCACCGGAATCAGCGTGTTCTCCAGCAGATCGTAATAGCTGTCTGCGCTCTGGTCATTCAGGGTTTTCAGCATCGGGCCGATCCCCTGCTGGTTATACGTCGCCAGGCTGGCCGCGACTTTGTCGAGGAGCTGCTGCCCCTGTTCGTCAGCCACGCCGCCGTCAATCACGCCTTTTAACGTTTTCCGGGCCAGGGCGACTTCCTGATTGATGTTTTTTACCGCTTTGGTCGCATCGTCAAGCATGCCGATTTCCATCATGCGGACGGCCTGACCCGCCTCATTGCGCGCGCGCAGGATCAGCGTATAGCCGGTGTTCAGCTGCACCATCTGCTCACCCTGAAGGTGATTAATGCGCTGCAGTGAGGAAGAACTCTGTGTGAGGGCATAAATGCCGATGCCGCTGACAATCAGCAGCAGAAGGGTCATA
Organism: Enterobacter sp. 04-C-12-SI-ECC; assembly: GCF_047530715.1. NCBI lineage: Bacteria > Pseudomonadati > Pseudomonadota > Gammaproteobacteria > Enterobacterales > Enterobacteriaceae > Enterobacter > Enterobacter sp. 04-C-12-SI-ECC. Next base: position 45,619 of record NZ_JBLKDI010000026.1, on the reverse strand, counting down.
ACGGCCAGTAAAGAGAGCAAGCCGGTACGAATCGATAGCGTTTTAAGCATGATATTATTTCCGGTAGCGAGATATTTCTGGGCATAAAAGAAGAGTATCGGCCGCTACCGGAAAATGTTTAGACTTTAAGCAAATTCAGCGTGTTATCGCTCTGTTACCGATGTGTTTACGCGGGTAACAGGCGAGCTTTGACGGTTCTCCCAGAGCACCGTCAGCCCCCGCTGCAGGGCAATAAAAATAAACAGCAGAATGCCGATGGCGATCTTCGTCCACCACGAGCTGAGCGTGCCGTCAAAGTTGATATAGGTTTGTATCAGCCCCTGAATCGCGACGCCGAACAGCGTCCCCAGCACCGTCCCTACCCCGCCGCTGAGCAGCGTGCCGCCGATAACCACAGAAGCAATCGCATCCAGTTCCACGCCGACGCCTGCAAGGGCATAGCCCGCCTGGGTATACACCGAGAAGACAATACCCGCCAGGGTTGCCAGGCCGGTCGAAAGCATATAGATGCGGATGGTGGTGCTGCGGGTTGAGATCCCCATCAGGTTGGCCGACGTGGCGTTGCCGCCAATGGAGTACACCTGATTGCCGAACCGGGTGCGGTGGGCGAGGAAAATGCCAATCACCACCACGCCCAGCATCAGCAGCCCCATCGCGCTCAGGCGACCGCCGCCAGGAATTTTCCACGCCAGGCTGGAGAGCGTGTCATACACCGGATGGTTAATCGGAATCGACTCCTCAGAAACCAGATAACTTACGCCGCGCAGGAAAAACATCCCGGCCAGCGTTATGATAAAGGCCGGAATTTTCAGCGCGTCGATCAGCAGCCCCATAAAGGCGCCAAACGCGCAGCCCATCACCAGCACCAGCGGAAACGCCACCAGCGGCGAGATGCCCCAGAAGCCGATCGCCTTCGCGAGGAATACCCCCGTGAACGCGATCACCGACCCGACGGAGAGATCGATCCCGCCGGAGAGGATCACAAAGGTCATGCCGACGGCGATAATGCCTAAAAAGGCGTTGTCCGTCAGAATGTTGCAGATCACGCGCGTTGAGGCAAAACCGGGGAACTGCGTGAGGCAGTAGAGATACCCCAGCACAAACACGCCCAGCGTGATCATTAACGGTAAATTACGTTTTATCATGGCCACGGATCCCCTTAATGATGCTGACAAAGCGCGGCGACTGGACGATCAGCACGCAGAGTACAACTACCGCTTTTACCACCTGGTTGAGTTCCGGCTGGAATCCCGAGAGCAGGATCCCGGTGTTCATGCCCTGAATGATCAGCGCGCCGATCACCGAGAGCAGCAGGTTAAAGCGCCCGCCCATCAGCGACCCGCCGCCGATCACCACCGCGAGGATCGCATCCAGCTCCAGCCAGAGCCCGGCGTTATTGGCATCGGCCCCGCGAATATCGGCGGCGACGATGACACCGGCAATGGCGGCGCAGACGCCGCTCAGCACGTAGGTCAGCATCACCATCAGGCGGGTGTTGACCCCGGCGTTGCGCGCGGCGCGAATGTTGATCCCCACCGCCTCAATAAACATGCCGAGTGCCGTTTTGCGGGTGAAGAGCCAAAAGACAACAAGCGTGACCAGGGCAATAATCACTGGCGTCGGGAAGAACAGAAGGTTGCCGCTGCCAAGCCATGCCAGGCTCGGAGAGTTGAAGGTAACAATCTGCCCCGAGGTGATCAGCTGTGCGACCCCGCGCCCGGCCACCATCAGGATCAGCGTAGCGACAAAGGGCTGAATTTTCAGCACCGCCACCAGAATGCCGTTCCATAGTCCGGCCAGCACGCCGGTGCCTAAGGCTGCTAGCAGTACCACCGGCAGGCTGTGACCGGCCACGGTCATTGAGGCTGCCGTGGCCCCGGCGATAGCCATCACCGCGCCGACGGAGAGATCTATTCCGCCGGTGGCGATCACCAGCGTCATCCCAATCGCCAGCAGCGCCACGGGCGCGGCGCGGTTTAAAATATCGATCGGGCTGCCAAACAGGCGGCCATCCTGAACAATAATCTGGAAGAAATGCGGTGCGACAAGGCTATCTACCAGCAGCACCACCAGCAGCGCTGCAATTTGCGGCGTGCCGGTTGGCCAGCTAAAGCGGCGCTTTGACTCACCGGTTTGCGAAAGCGAACGGGACATCACGATTCACTCCTTACGCCGCGATGGCATTCATGATTGCCGGAACGGACAGTTTATCCAGTGGGATCTCTGCCACCTGTTTGCGATCGCGCATGATGATGACGCGATCGGCATAGCCCACCAGCTCCTCCAGCTCGGATGAGATAACCAGCAGGGCCAGCCCGTCCGCACAGAGCGTTTCAATAAGCCGGATAATTTCGGCGTGCGCGCCCACGTCGATACCGCGCGTCGGCTCGTCAAGGATCAGGAACTGCGGTTTGGTCAGTAGCCAGCGGGAGAGCAGCACCTTCTGCTGGTTACCGCCGGAGAGAAATTCAATCGGCTGTTCCGCGCTCGGGGTGCGGATGCCGAGCTGGCGGATAAAGCGCTCGGCGATGGCGTTTTGCTCTTTACGGGGGATCGGGCGTAGCCAGCCGCGCTGGGCCTGCAGGGCCAGGATGATATTTTCCCGCACCGAGGCGGCGGCAATGATGCCGTCCGTTTTTCGGTCTTCCGGGCAGAAGCCAACGCCCAGACAGGAGGCCTGATGCGGCGATCGCAGGGTTTGCGGTTTGCCCTTGATCAGCGCGGTGCCGCTGTCGGCAGGCTTGATCCCGAAGATCACCTCGGCGGTTTCGGTTCGGCCCGAGCCCAGCAGGCCCGCCAGCCCGACAATTTCGCCGGGACGCACCTCAAGGTTAAACGGCGATATCACGCCTTTCTTGCCGTAATCGCTGAACGCGGCAACCGGTTTTTCGCTCAGCAACGTGCGGCCCGCGCGCTGGAGCGCGTTGGTTTCCAGCTCGCGGCCCAGCATCATTTTCACCAGCTCGATCTGCGGCAGCTCGCGGGTTTCGCGGCAGCCGACAAAGCTGCCGTTGCGCAGCACCGTAATGCGGTCGCTCACCTCATACACCTGATCGAGGAAGTGCGTGACGAAGATCAGGCTCACGCCCTGATCGCGCAGCTGGCGCATCAGGGTGAAGAGCATCTCCACTTCCTGGGTATCGAGGCTGGCGGTGGGTTCATCGAGGATCAGCACCTTCGCAGAGAGATCGATCGCGCGACAGATGGCGACGATCTGCTGCATCGCCACGGAAAAGCGGTTCAGCGGCTCGCGGACGTCGAGGGAGAAGCCGTAGGACTCCATCAGCTTCGTGGCGCGCGCCTCCATCTCTTTTCGGCGCAGCAGGCCAAAGCGGCGTGGCTCGCGGCCAATAAACAGGTTGTCCGCCACAGACATATTCGGCAGCAGGTTCACTTCCTGGTAAACCGTCCCGATCCCCAGCTGTTGGGCGTGGGCGGTATTTTTTGGCGAAATGGCGTTGCCTTCCAGCCAGATGGTGCCGCGATCGGCGTGATAAACGCCGGTCAGCGATTTAATCAGCGTCGATTTTCCCGCGCCGTTCTCGCCCAGCAGCGCCATGATCTCACCGCGCCGCAGGCTGAAATCAACGCTATCCAGCGCCTTTACGCCGGGGAAGAATTTACTCAAGCCCTCTGTGCGGAGGATTTCCTGGTGTTGTTCAGTTTTCATATTCACGTCCCCGGCACGTTCCCGTAGGCCGGGTAAGCGCAGCGCCACCCGGCAATTTCACTGGATCAGTAGCCCATATTTTTCTTCTTCTCTAACTCTTCTTTCGCTGTATCAGGCAGGTAGAGCGTGGACTTGGTGACGGTCACCTTCTCAGGCATCGTTCCGTCTTTCTTGAATTTCTCCAGCGCGTCGAATGCCGGGCCCGCCATGTTCGGCGTCAGCTCGACGCTGGCATTGGCTTCACCGTCGATCATCGCTTTGTAGATGTCCGGCACGCCGTCGATAGAGCCGGTGAGGATATCTTTGCCCGGCTTCAGGCCCGCTTCTTTAATCGCCTGAATCGCCCCGATCGCCATGTCATCGTTGTGGGCGTAAACCATGCAGATATTCTTGCCGTTGTTTTCAGCCTTGATAAAGCTCTCCATGACCTCTTTACCCTTACTGCGGGTAAAGTCGCCGGACTGGGAGCGGATAATCTTGATGTTTGGCGCTTTGGCAATGGCCTCAGCAAACCCTTTCTTACGGTCGATGGCCACGCTCGCGCCGACGGTGCCCTGCAGTTCAACGACGTTACACGGCTTGCCGTCGACCTGTTTAATCAGCCAGTCGCCAATTAACTGCCCTTCAAGCACGTTATTCGCGGTGACGGTGGTCATATAGAGAGATTTGTCTTTAACATCGATGGAACGGTCGAGCAGGAAGACCGGAATTTCAGCGTCTTTCGCTTCCTTCAGAACCGGTTCCCAGCCGGTCGCCACCACTGGTGCAATAAAGATGGCATCCACGCCCTGGGCGATAAACGAGCGCACGGCTTTGATCTGGTTTTCCTGCTTTTGCTGACCATCGGCGATTTTCAGGGTGATGCCGCGTTTCTGAGCCTCGCTTTTCGCAACGTTGGTTTCCGCCGCACGCCAGCCGGATTCAGAGCCAACTTGCGAAAAACCTACGGTTAAGGGAGCGGCCATCGCCATAGACGACATGGCTGCCGAAACTGCTGTGACAAGAAGTAAGCGCTTCCACATATGAGCGTCCTCGTAGGGGTGTTTATTGTTGGTTAAAAGATGTTCTGCGAAATGACTATAGCCAATGAAATATGTAACGAATTGCGTTACATCACACTTCAGGAAAGTGAATAAAATGTTAATCACAAGTTTGTAATCGCTTTCATTTCACCATTAAAAATGCGGCTGAGTTTATGGATTTTCCTGTCATGGAAACGGTCTGAAAAGTGGGGCTTGCGGGGAGAGAAAGCGAAAAGAGGCGGAGACATTCAGCGTGAGTTGGCTATAATACCTGCCACTTGTTTACCATCCATTTTAAAGGACACCGACATGAGCTTACTCAACGTCCCAGCGGGTAAAGAACTGCCAGAAGACATCTACGTTGTTATTGAAATCCCGGCCAACGCAGATCCAATCAAATACGAAATCGACAAAGACACCGGTGCGCTGTTCGTTGACCGTTTCATGTCTACCGCCATGTTCTATCCGTGCAACTACGGCTACATCAACCACACCCTGTCTCTGGACGGTGACCCGGTTGACGTGCTGGTTCCAACGCCATACCCACTGCAGCCAGGCTCCGTCATTCGCTGCCGTCCTGTTGGCGTGCTGAAGATGACTGACGAAGCGGGTGAAGATGCGAAGCTGGTTGCGGTACCGCACACCAAGCTGAGCAAAGAGTACGATCACATTAAAGATGTGAATGACCTGCCAGAGCTGCTGAAAGCGCAGATCGCCCACTTCTTCGAGCACTACAAAGACCTCGAAAAAGGCAAGTGGGTTAAGGTTGACGGCTGGGACAACGCAGAAGCGGCGAAAGCAGAAATCATCGCCTCTTTCGAACGCGCTGCTAAGAAGTAATTCTTACTGTCGATTGATGAAAGCCCCGCATACTGGGGCTTTTTTTATCTTTGTTAAAAGCAGCATACATTAGCTTTTAAGATAAATCCCATTCCCTTTGGCTTTCATGTTAATACAACAAAGACACCCTCTCATTTATGGTGGGAGTGGTTGAAGAGGCTGTCAATTAATCACATACTGTCATAATGAGCATTAATCCCCATTCATTACAGGATTCATATGTCATCCATTAACATTGATGTTGCCCGCCCCACTGGAATTTACTTTATTATTGAAAGGCTATATTCCCGCGATGGACTTATGCCTTCCGTTGGGTAAATCAGCCCCTCTTTGACACAGGTACACCGCACTGTCATTCAGCTAAAACGCAAGCAAGATATGTTTATGGATGGTGTTAAGGTTACCCCAAAAGATATTACACTTTGGCAACAGATAAAATATCTTACGGGCTCGAAAGTAACGACCAAAGATACAGATACGTTAGTGTATACGACTGATTTTATCGGCTCTCTTGTTGCCACTACACCTTTAGGCAATATTGAGCATGAAAATATTCCTCGCTTCCTCACGACAGAGTCTATTCACTCCCTTCCTCAGGCGGTGAGCTATGGGCGTGATCCCATCCCACAGGTCCTTCTTTATGGTCGTAAGGATATTGTCTTCTTTATGGACAATGGTGGTAAAGGAACGCCAACCGCTATTGCAAAATATAATCACAATAATCGTGACCTTGCCATAATCAAAGATCAGCTGGAGGCCAGTAAAACGATGAAGGAACTGCTTTCTAAGGGAGCAAAATTATGAGTAAGAAAATCCATATCGTAAGTCTACTCGTCATTATTATTGCCTCCTTTATCTTTGGCAGAAGTACGTATATTCAATATCTGGCATGGTACTATGGAAGCGATAATTTAATATTCAGCGAAATAAACAATTCCTTACTATCCAGTTTATTTAACGGGCTTTACTTCGCTCTTTCAGCAAGTATTATTTATACGTTACTCACTCTGTTAAAAAGAATTCCAGCGAATATTGTCACTTCTTGTCTGCTTCAGTTCTGTATTAACATCGGGCTATATACGCTTTTTGTTGCAGTAGATAGAGGATATAGTAAATTACATACTTTAAGCTCGGGTGCTACTGATATCACCCACAGCTATTTTTTAGGAGCGTTGCTGACGAGCACGCTTCTGACCGTCGCGATCGTGAGCGTTATACATGCTAAGTTTCTTTCTTCAAAGCATAAAGATGGGCTACATAAAGGCGTTTGACTGTTACGGCAAAGACAGCAAATGGCAGTATCTCTGCATCCTGACATTCCAACTTGCCTGGTTTTTGTTTTACTTATGGATCCCTTATCGAAGCGATTATGCGATTTTGCTGTTTTTACTATTTTTCCTGCCCGTCATATCAAGCAATACGCGGTGCATAAACTACTATGGCCGTTCACGCGCCTTGTGTTTTTTATGGCTTATTGCCCCATACATCATGCTGTTCGTTCCTCTTTTTTTAACCCGACGCAGGGATACAGAAGAGAATTGAAAGTGAAAAAAACAACGCCACCTCACGGTGGCGTTGTCGTTTTTCAGTACTGGTCTCTGTCTAACCAGTTACCGCTTACAATCCGCGTTAACCCGTCGACCGGACGCTGGTAGACATACATCCACGCGCTTCCGTACGGTGTCTGGATCAACTGGCGAGCGTATTCACCGCCCCTGGTGCGCAAGGCATCAAGTTCGGCAAGTGTAGCATTATCAATACGATAAACTTCACCCTGTACTGTTCCTTCGCCGGGAACCGCGCCTGGATAGTGGCCCAGGCTGTACAACTGGTAGTTCTCGATATTGTAATTCCCCAGTAGCTGGGCATTGGTCATCCAGTGACTGTTGCCTTGCCTGGTTCGTAAACTGCCGTAGACAAATATTCGCATTGCTAAAACTCAAACTGATAGAGCAGATCAAGTGCCTGGTCTACGCCGGACACTGCTTCCAGATATAGCTTAGGCATCAGGCGATAGCGTAACGTGAGTGTTGCCAGTGAGTCAAAGATCCCCACACCATATTTTACCTGCAGACCCGGCAGTACATAGCCGCTGACCACCACCTGCGAGGAGTCACCCACGCCCTGGGTGTCCAGCGCCAGATTGCTTACGCCGAACGTCTCGCCGATTTTACCCACAACCTGCCCACTTTGTGCAACCCCCAGACCGACCAACATTGAGGTCATCGCCGCACTGTCGCTTTGTCCGCTGTCCAGACCTTGTCCGCGCAGCAGATAAGAGAGGGCTTCCTGCTGCGACATCGCCGGGTCGGAGAAGATCTCCGCCTTCGGTTCGTCGGCAGAGCCGGTGACGCGTACGCCAGCAATGACGTCGTTTTCCGTCGCTTCCGGGTTACGAATCGCTTCGATGTTCAACAATGGTTGATCCGGTGGGCCGGAGAACAGCAGCTCGCCTTTACGGACAATCAGATCCTGACCATAGGCATGGAAACGCCCTTCAGGAATATTGATCTGCCCATTGAGGCCAAGCCCTTGTTTATCCTGCGCCACTTTCAGGTCGCCCGTGAGCCTCGCCTTCAGCCCAAACGCATCCAACCGCACGTTATTTCCCACGTGCACGATAAGGTTACTATTAATCGGTATGCCAGCGCTCTTCTCTTCGGCAGGTTTCAGATTTTCATTGAGCATAACTTCATCACTGGAGACGCCGACCGCGCTTTCCGGCACCTCGTGAACCACGATGCGCGCCCACGGCACGTCCACGCGGCCATCCAGGGTGAAGAGGCTTGGCGTCGCCTCAAAGACCACGTCCGGCGAGACGTCCAGGCGCACCATTGGCGGTACGGTGATGCGCACCTTACTGCCTTTCGCGGCAATACGGGCGCGCCAGTTGTCGAGCTGGCTCCAGTCCGCGTCGCCGCTCAGGTTGATTTGCCCCTGCTGAGTTAATACCGAGCCGTTCAGCGTCGAGCTCATGCCGTTGAAGTTCATCGCAATCTGGCTGGGCTGCATATCGAACGGCATAAAGTTACCGTCGATATCCACACCGCTGAGCCGCAGCTGACCGAACAGCTGAGGGCTTTGCGCGTTGCCCGCCAGGCGCAGGTTGGCATTCACCATGCCCTCGGCTTTTTCCCCGCGGGCGAAGATCGGGTTGACCATCGCCAGGTTGAAGTTACGAATATTGACGTTGCCGCCCAGATTGCGCCGCCCCTGCGGATCGGTAATCTGTATCTGCCCGTCCATCTGGCCGTTGTTGGTCAGACGGATAAGCCACCCCAGCTCCGCACGGTTGTTATGCAGGTCTGCACTCACATTCAGGGTGTCGAAGGCCACCGGCAGCGTCGCATCGTTCACCTCCTGCGTTACCTTCACGTTGCGCCCGGAAAGCGTGACGCTGCCCTGTGGAAGCCCCTCTTTGGTGGTGTCCCAGGCGACATTGGCTTTCCCGCTGAAGACGCCGCTGGCCTGCGTGGTGTCCGGCATAAACGGTTTCAGCATCGCCAGATCGAAGCGGTTCAGGTTGATCTGCGCGCGCCCTTCCGCCCCCGCATCAATGGTCTGCGGCACGCACAGCTCCGCGTTCGGGTTGGTCCAGCAGTGAGGCCCGATGCTAATCTTCTGCTCGGCGTTGCGGTAGTCCAGCGCAATGGAGCGCGACAGCGCCAGCGGCCCCACCGGGGTGTTGAAGCGGGTGTTGTCCAGCGTCCCTTTCCAGCGCGTTTCCTTCCGGTCGAAGCTGCCGGTCAGGTGAAGCTGGCCGGAGACGGGCTCGCCCTGCACGCGCAGCTGGAGGTCGTGCTGCTTCTCGTTACCTTTGGCGTCCAGAGTCACCAGGCTGATGTTCACGTCCGGCTGGGAAATACGCTCCACGCGCAGGTTCAGGTTGCCGCCGATCTGATCGGTGGATTTCACATCCCCTTCCACGCGGACGCGGGCAACGCTCAGCTCCTGCCAGCGCAGATTGTTAGCGGTGATATCTGCCAGCAGCTGCGGCGCGTCCACGGTGCCGCGCACTTTCACGAGTCCTTTCGCCGTACCGCCCAGACCCGGCAGGGCGTTATCCAGATTCGGCGCGTCGATGGTGGCGTCAAGATTGAGATCTTTTACCCCCAGCTCGCCTTTGATATCCGCCGTGTTGCGGCCCAGCGCCACGTGCAGTCCCGGGATAATCCACTGCAGGTAGCTGTTGCCCTTCACCGAGCCTTCAACATTCACCTTGTTCTGCTTCACGTTCCCGGTGAGCTTGATTTCCGGCACGTCCATCTGCCACGTGCCGCCGTAGAGGCTGCCGCGGGTTTTGATCAGCCCGTCCAGCTTCGACGGCCAGTCCGGCACCTCTTTGGCGGTGTTAATTCCCGTCAGCTTCAGCTCGCCGCGCCAGCTGATCGCCTGCTGCCAGTCGAGCAGCGCGGTCAGTTCCGTTTTGCCTTCCAGTGCCGCGACGGTCAGCTTGTCGAGGTTAACCTGCTGTTCGTTGCCTTTTGCGTCCAGGGTGATGGTCGCGGGCGGCACGCCCTGCCCCTTCACCGCAGTGCGGAACGAGAGCGTGTAGTCGGTCATCTTGCCGCTCAGCTTCAGCTTCAGATCGTCCGCCTGATACTGTTTTTCGCCGGTAAACGGCCAGTAAAGCTGCTTGCTGACAACCTCCAGATTGAGCGGCAGCCCGGCTTCCGCCAGCTGGGTTTGCGCGCGCAGGGCCATGTCTACCGGGCCGGAGAGATTCACCCCGATATCCAGCTTCTCGCGCAGCGCCCCGCCCACTTTAACCTTCACTTTTTCGCCCTTCAGCGGGTCGATATTCAGGGCGCTATTGAGGGTGATATCCACCGGCCAGCTGTCGCGCAGCAGGGCGTTGCCTGACGCGTTCACCGAACCCTGGTTGGTGTCGATATCCAGCGCGTCGAGCTTCATGTTGCCGTCAATGCTGCTGACTTTCAGCAGCATGTTAAAGACCGTCAGATCGGTGTCGCCGGTCAGGCGCAGCTGCTCGCCTTTGAACTCCTCAATGTTGAGGTTCAGCGGCAGATGCACGTCGGTCATTTCAGGCAGGACAGGCTTCGAGAAGAGTTCTTTCAGCGTTTCGCCCAGCGGCTTCTCTTCCGGCTGCGGGTTCTGGATCTTCGGTTCGACGATCTCTTCCTGCGCCACGTCCGCCACTTTCGGCAGCGCGATCAGCAACCCCTGCAGCGAGGTTGGCGTCAGGGTGAGGTTTTTCTCCTGCCAGCGCAGGCCGGAGGTGAAATCCATCACCGAAACGGTGGTGTCGTCGATTTTGATATTGACGTTATCGAGCGCCACCCGATAGAGCGCAATCGGGTACGGCGTGGAGAGATTAAGCGGGCCGCTGTCCTCTTCCTCAACCGGCGCAGATTTCGGCATTTTCTTTGAGTCAATCGCCACGTTGACGTCTTTTAGCGACAGATCGTTCACGCAGAGCTTGCTATCCCGCAGGCAGCCCAGCTTCACCGCGAGATGGAATTCTCCGGCGTTGACCGCCACGCCCGGCTGCTCGTAGCGGATGTTCTTCAGACGCAGGTCGCGCCAGCCGCCCGTTACCTGACCAATTTCCAGCCCCGGCACCCAACGGTTCGCGGCGTTAAACAGCAGATGCAGCCCGGTCGTCGTTCCCACCAGAAACGCCACCGTACCGAGCAGCAGCACGATAAAAATCAGCACCCCGAGGCTTATTTTCTTCCATAAACTCATAATTCAGGCCCCAGACCGATGTAAAACTGTAATCCGTGTTCATCTTTGTCGCCCACCGGCACGGCGAAGTCGAGCTTGATAGGTCCGACGGGTGACTGCCAGCGTACGCCCACGCCTGCACCGGTTTTGAAATCGCTGCGGCGGATATCGTTCACCGCTTCACCACCGTCAACAAACATGGCGCCCCACCACTTGCCGCTGACGTTGTACTGATACTCCAGCGATCCGGTCGCCAGTTTGGATGCCCCGGTCAGCTGGCCTTTTTCGTTTTCAGGTGAGATCGATTTGTACTTATACCCGCGAATGCTGCGGTCGCCCCCGGCGAAGAAGCGCAGGTCCGGCGGAACGCGCTCGAAATCACCCGTCTCAATCCAGCCGAGATTGCCGCGCATCACAAAGCGGTGTTTGTCATACAGCGTGCGGATCCAGACGTTTTGCGCCTGCACCACCGTGAAGTCGACGTCAGAGCCCCACATCGTATTGGAGTAGTCGATAGAGTAACGCTGTGAATCACCCCAGGTTGGCATCAGGCCGCCGCGCGAGCGGGTGCGGCTGATCATCACGCCCGGATAAAGCAGCATAGTGGTGTTGGTGACGTTTGCCTGGGTAAAGTGATCAAGGCTCCAGCGCAGGTTAATGGCGCGCTGCCAGCCGCTGGAGAGATCCCAGAAGCGTGAAACCGCAAGCGTTGTCGAGTCCTGCTCGGTATCGTTCAAATCGGTACGCTTAAAGCCGCCCTGCACCAGGTAATATTGCTCAAGCGGGTTTTTCAGCAGCGGTATTTTATAGCTGAAATCAAGCTGCTGTTCCGGTGCGGAAATGCTGGCGCTGGTGGTCAGGCTGTGGCCGTAGGAGTTCATCCACGGTTTTTTCCAGGAGGTCTTCACGCGCGGACCGACGTCTGTCGAGTAGCCAACACCGGTCTCAATGGTGTTCTCGGTGCGCGGCGAGACAACGCCATGCAGCGGCAACACCTTGGTTTTGCGAGACTTATCAAATTCCGGTGCGACAACCACGGAGTTAAACCAGCCGGTAGCGGAGAGGCGACGGTTCAGCTCCGCCAGATCGCTCGACTGGTAGTAATCGCCTTTTTTAAACGGCACGAGGTTTTGCAGATACTCTTCACGAATTTGCGAACCTTCAAACGTTACATCGCCAAAGCGGTAGCGCTCACCGCTGTCGTAGTCAATATCCCAGAAGGCCTGACGTCGCTCCAGCGCGATGCCCAGCTGGCTTTTATTGAACTGGCTGTCGAAGTAGCCCTTGCGCAGAGAGACGCTCGTCAGCTCTTTTTTGAAGTGATCGTAGTCACCGTGGTTGAGCACGGTGCCGATTTTCGGCCGCGTGCTGAGCAGGTCCAGGTAGTCGCGGTCGGTACGCGCGCCGCCGCGCAGGATGACGTTCGTGCCGCCAATCAGCACCGGCTCGCCCGGCGAGACGCGGGCAATAAGCACCTGACGCCCCTTCTTTGGCGGCGGGCGGAGATCGAAATCAATGGTGGGTTCGTAATACCCCAGCGCTTTTAGCCCTTCACGGATCGCGTCATCCACGCGCGCGCGAAAACGCCGGTCCGGCGTCACCTCATCGCTCTGGATGGTCGACAGCTGCGCACGCACGTTTTTTTCCAGCGTCCCGGATAACCCCTCAACCTGCAAACGGACATTCGCCGCGCTGGCAACCCCGCTTGTCAGCAATACACTGACTAAACATAACTGGCGGATTTTTGTCACGTTTTCTCCTGAATATCCCTTTTCCACCCTGGAAGCAAATGAAGTGCCGCCGTGCGGCAAAATACGGCCCGGAAGCCAAAAACCCAAATCGTGGGTTGAAAACGGGTGTAACACCCAAATATTTCTTATGATTAAATCTAGTCTCATTCAGCGCATTTATTGTGTTCAATTAAACGCTTCGTGACAACCTTAACCGAAACATCGCACCCCGGGAGGCCCCATCGTGAGTTTATTCGACAAGAAGCATCTGGTTTCACAAGCTGATGCATTACCGGGACGCAACACCCCTATGCCTGTGGCGACCTTACACGCCGTCAATAACCATTCAATGACCAACGTTCCTGATGGAATGGAAATCGCCCTGTTCGCCATGGGCTGCTTCTGGGGCGTTGAGCGCCTCTTCTGGCAGCTGCCCGGCGTTTACAGCACCGCGGCCGGCTACACGGGCGGCTACACGCCAAACCCAACCTACCGCGAAGTCTGCTCCGGCGAAACCGGCCATGCGGAAGCGGTCCGCGTGGTATATGACCCGACGGTCATCAGCTACGAACAGCTCCTGCAGGTCTTTTGGGAAAACCACGACCCGGCGCAGGGCATGCGTCAGGGCAACGACCACGGCACACAGTATCGCTCGGCCATTTATCCGCTCACGCCTGAGCAGGACGCCGCCGCGCGCGCCAGCCTTGAGCGTTTCCAGCAGGCCATGCGTGAAGCAGGCGATACGCGCGAGGTGACCACGGAAATCGCCACCGCGAAGCCGTTCTACTATGCCGAGGACGATCATCAGCAGTATCTGCACAAAAACCCGTACGGCTACTGCGGCATCGGGGGCATCGGCGTCTGCCTGCCGCCACAGCTGGCCTGATTATTAACCGTTAAATCGTCACCCGTACCGGACAGCGCACGCTGTCCGGTCTGTTTTATGCCAAAAATGTGACCTCTGGCAGATTTACATCTCTTTACGCTATACTACCGCTGAAATAATCGGCTCAACGCTACGAGCTGACGTTCTACGTGTTTTCACACAAATGGTATCAACTCCCCTTCTGAGGATCTGGCGAGAAGCCGGATAAACTATGTTAAACAGTATTTTAGTAATACTTTGTCTTATTGCCGTCAGTGCATTTTTCTCGATATCTGAGATCTCGCTGGCCGCGTCCCGTAAAATCAAACTTAAGCTGCTTGCCGACGAGGGCAACATTAATGCCACCCGCATCCTGAAAATGCAGGAAAACCCCGGCATGTTCTTCACCGTGGTGCAGATTGGCCTTAACGCGGTCGCCATTCTCGGCGGTATCGTGGGCGATGCGGCCTTTTCTCCAGCGTTTTATAGCCTCTTTGTCAAATACATGTCCGCTGAGCTTGCCGAACAGCTGAGCTTTATTCTCTCCTTCTCGCTGGTAACCGGCCTGTTTATCCTCTTTGCAGACCTGACCCCGAAACGCATCGGTATGATTGCGCCAGAAGCTGTAGCTTTGCGTATCATCAACCCGATGCGCTTCTGTCTGTACGTGTTTCGTCCGCTGGTGTGGTTCTTCAACGGCCTGGCGAACGTGATTTTCCGCATCTTTAAGCTGCCAATGGTGCGTAAAGACGACATCACCTCTGACGACATTTATGCCGTGGTGGAAGCCGGCGCGCTGGCCGGGGTGCTGCGTAAGCAGGAACACGAGCTGATTGAGAACGTATTTGAACTGGAATCCCGTACCGTGCCCTCTTCCATGACGGGCCGTGAAAACATTATCTGGTTCGATTTACATGAAGATGAGCAGAGCCTGAAGAACAAAGTGGCGCAGCATCCTCACTCCAAGTTCCTGGTCTGTAATGAAGATATCGACCACATCATCGGTTACGTCGACTCCAAAGACCTGCTGAACCGCGTGCTGGCAAACCAGAGCCTGGCGCTCAACAGCGGCGTGCAGATCCGCAATACCCTGATTGTGCCGGACACCCTGACGCTCTCCGAAGCGCTGGAAAGTTTCAAAACTGCCGGGGAAGACTTCGCGGTGATCATGAACGAATACGCGCTGGTGGTGGGTATCATCACGCTGAACGACGTGATGACCACGCTGATGGGAGACCTGGTTGGTCAGGGACTGGAAGAGCAGATTGTTCAGCGTGACGATAATTCATGGCTGATCGACGGCGGTACGCCGATTGAAGACGTCATGCGCGTGCTGGATATCGACGAGTTCCCGCAGTCCGGTAACTACGAAACCATCGGCGGCTTTATGATGTTTATGCTGCGTAAAATCCCGAAACGCACCGACTCTGTGAAGTTCTCCGGCTACAAGTTTGAGGTGGTGGATATTGATAACTACCGCATCGACCAGCTGCTGGTGACGCGTATTGACAACAAGCCGACCGTACTGGTGCCGAAGCTGCCGGACGCGGAAGAGAAGGTGTCGGCGTAACGTTCCTGCCCCCACAAACATCAACGGCTCCCATCGGGAGCCGTCTTTTTAACTACCTACTGCATAGCACGTTGGTTAAGCCATCTCAGTTTGCAGACGCATAACCTGACGGTTGACTTCGGACATCACAGACAGGTGCTGTTTGTCCTTCACTTTTGGGACAAGGATTTTGCCCTTATCAAACTCAAAAGCGCCAACATCCTTGATGTACAACCGTCCACGGAACAGGATCTTCACGTACTTCGCCACCTGAAGCGGGTTGTAGCGTTGGAAAATTTTCATTCTTGTATCTCCTGCGAATCATACGCTCTTGCGGTGCCACAATCAGCCCGACTGTCCTGAGCGCAAATTTTGATGCCCAATGACTATAGACCAGAACTACGGTGTTACCCAGTGTGCATAAGTTTATTTACCGTTTGATTACAATTATTCAGAATAATCTTTGCAAAGCGTGATAGAGAGCAGTATAAGCCGTCGTTTTTTCATGGATATGTGCGTTCACCCGCAAACTGGCACTCGGATTGCGGGAAAACCACATTGATCGCACTTATGATTAAAAGCGTATGACCAAGTGGTCGGATCACCTGCAAACAATAAGGAAACGCCATGACCCTACGTAACATCCTTGCGGCAGCCTGCCTGCTGCTGCCCCTGTGGGCTTCCGCTCACAGCATTGAAAAAGGACAACGTGTACCGCCAGTCGGCATTGCTGACCGGGGAGAATTGATTCTCGACAATGATAAGTTTAGCTATAAAGCCTGGAATAGCGCGCAGCTCGCGGGCAAAGTGAGAGTTGTACAACATATTGCCGGTCGTACATCCGCAAAAGAGAAGAATGCCAGCCTGGTGGAGGCGATCAAGGCCGCAAAATTCCCCCATGACCGCTACCAGACCACCACGATTGTGAACACCGATGATGCCATTCCTGGCTCCGGGATGTTTGTGCGCTCAAGCCTTGAGAGCAATAAAAAGCTCTACCCGTGGTCGCAGTTTATCGTCGACAGCAACGGCGTGACGCGTAAGGCCTGGCAGCTTGAGGAAGAGAGCTCCGCGATTGTCGTGCTGGATAAGGACGGCCGCGTGCAGTGGGTGAAAGACGGGGCGCTGACCCAGGAAGAGGTGCAGCAGGTTGTCGACCTGCTGCACAAGCTGCTGGCTCAATAAAGAGAGACGCGGAAGCCGGGGTTGAGAAATGATTCGCGCGGGGTATAGTCCAGCGGCTTACCCTGCCAGTCATGGACATGCGCCCCGGCGGCCGCGGCAACGGCATGGCCTGCCGCGGTATCCCAGACGTTGGTTGGCCCAAAGCGCGGATACAGCTGCGCCTGACCTTCCGCTACCAGGCAGAATTTCAGCGATGAGCCAATCGAGGTGGTCTGGTGTTCACCCAGCTGTTGCAGGTATTCCTCCAGCTCGCTGTCGCTGTGCGAGCGGCTAATCACCACCAGCGGTGGACGGGCATCGCGCACCTGGATCTGCTTGCGTACGCCGCACTCCTCCTTCCAGGCCTTCCCTTCTGCGGCGCTGTACATCACCTTCATTACCGGCGCGTAGACCACGCCGAGCACCGCTTTACCCTTCTCAATCAGGGCAATATTGACGGTGAACTCACCGTTGCGCTTGATGAACTCTTTTGTCCCGTCCAGTGGATCGACCAGCCAGTAGCGCTGCCAGTGCTGGCGCTCGTCCCAGCTTTGCGGCGCTTCTTCAGACAGAACGGGGATATCCGGCGTTAAGGCCTGCAGACCTTGCAGGATCACCTTATGCGCCGCGATATCGGCCGCCGTGACCGGGGAGTCGTCCGCCTTGCTGACGACCTCCATCGGTTTTACACCGTCATACACCTGCATGATGGCATCTCCCGCATCCCGTGCGAGCTGACAAATCTTATCTAGCATTTTCCACCTCTTTGTTAACGCAGTGAGGTTAACTCTTTGTTTTAGTTATATCGTAATGTGAACAATTCCGCTATCTGTGAAGCAATTCCGGTTTCATGTCGCTTTTTTCTGTCAGGATTCACATTTCTGTAAGCAACAAGCGATAGATACATACTCTTTTGTGGAACGGATCGAAAAAAGGACTCCTCTGATGATTAAGTTTAGTGCAACGCTTCTGGCAACGCTGATTGCAGCGAGCGTGCAGGCGGCGACGGTAGATCTGCGTATTCTGGAAACGACCGATCTGCACAGCAATATGATGGACTTCGATTACTACAAAGATACCCCTACGGAAAAATTCGGACTGGTACGTACAGCAAGTTTGATCAACGCCGCGCGGGGTGAAGTCAAAAATAGCGTGCTGGTGGACAACGGCGATCTCATTCAGGGCAGCCCGCTCGGCGACTACATGGCGGCAAAAGGTCTGAAGAAAGGCGAGATCCATCCCGTTTATAAAGCGATGAACACGCTGGACTATGCCGTCGGCAACCTGGGCAACCACGAATTCAATTACGGCCTGAAATACCTGCACGATGCGCTGGCCGGCGCGAAGTTCCCGTACGTTAACGCCAATATCATCGACGTTAAGACGCAAAAGCCGCTCTTTACCCCATACCTGATTAAAGAGAGTGAAGTTGTCGATCGGGACGGTAAAAAGCAGACGCTGAAAATCGGCTATATCGGCTTCGTACCGCCGCAGATCATGACCTGGGATAAAGCCAACCTCGACGGCAAAGTGACCGTTAATGACATTACCGAAACCGCGCGCAAGTACGTGCCGGAAATGCGCGCGAAAGGCGCAGATCTGGTGGTGGTTGTCGCTCACTCGGGTCTCTCCGCCGATCCGTATCAGGCCATGGCGGAGAACTCCGTTTACTATCTGAGCGAAGTCCCGGGCGTTGACGCGATCCTGTTCGGCCACGCTCACGCCGTTTTCCCGGGCAAAGATTTTGCCAGCATTAAAGGGGCGGATATCGAGAAAGGGACGCTCAACGGCGTGCCGTCGGTGATGCCGGGCATGTGGGGCGACCACCTTGGCGTGGTGGATCTGGTGCTAAATAACGACAGCGGCAGCTGGAAGGTGACGCAGTCAAAAGCCGAAGCACGCCCAATTTACGACGCGGCGGCTAAAAAATCCCTGGCCGCGGAAGATAAAAAACTGGTCGACGTGCTGAAGCACGACCACGACGCCACCCGCGAATTCGTCAGCAAGCCGATCGGCAAATCCGCCGACAACATGTACAGCTATCTGGCGCTGGTGCAGGATGACCCGACCGTTCAGGTGGTCAACATGGCCCAGAAAGCCTATGCCGAACACTTTGTTCAGGGCGATCCGGATCTGGCAAAACTGCCGGTGCTGTCTGCCGCTGCGCCATTCAAAGTGGGCGGACGCAAGAACGACCCGGCAAGCTATGTTGAGGTCGAAAAAGGCCGGCTGACCTTCCGTAACGCCGCCGATCTCTATCTCTACCCGAATACCCTGGTGGTGGTTAAAGCCACGGGGAAAGAGGTGAAGGAGTGGCTGGAATGCTCCGCCGGGCAGTTTAACCAGATCGACCCGAAGAGCAGTAAACCACAGCCGCTGATTAACTGGGACGGCTTCCGCACCTACAACTTCGACGTGATCGACGGCGTAAATTACCAGATTGACGTCACCCAGCCGGCGAAATATGACGGCGAGTGCCAGGCGATTAACCCGCAGGCCGAACGCATCAAAAACCTGACCTTCAACGGCAAGGCGATCGACCCGAATGCCACCTTCCTGGTGGTAACCAATAACTACCGCGCCTACGGCGGTAAGTTTGCCGGTACGGGCGATAGCCACATCGCTTTTGCGTCACCGGACGAAAACCGCTCGGTGCTGGCGGCGTGGATCGGCGCGGAGTCGAAGAAGGCGGGCGAAATTCACCCGGCGGTGGATAACAACTGGCGTCTTGCGCCAATCCACAGCGATGCGAAACTGGATATCCGCTTTGAAACGTCACCGTCCGATAAGGCAGCCGCGTTTATTAAGGATAAGGCGCAGTATCCGATGAAGAAGGTTGCGACGGATGATATCGGGTTCGCGATTTATCAGGTGGATTTGAGCAGGTAGCGGTGATTGTGCCGGGTAAGGCGAAACCGCCACCCGGCTTTTACGCCGCACGCTCATCCCGATTCGCCATCACCTTCGGCGTATTGACTTCAATCCAGTCCGCCAGCGCGGCGACTTTCTCGCTCACCTCGATGCCCATCGGTGTCAGGCTATACTCGACGTGCGGCGGCACGACCGGATACGACACGCGATCGACAAACCCGTCCTGCTCCAGCGCCTGAAGCGACTGGGACAGCATCTTTTCGCTCACCCCGCCCATTTTATGGCGCAGCTCGCTAAAACGGTGCGTTCCTCCGCGCAGAGCCAGCAGGATCAGCACGCCCCAGCGGCTGGTAACGTGTTTAAGCACCTCCCGTGAAGGGCACTGTTCCGCGAAGAGATTGCCATCGCGCATTTGCTCGCTAAGCGTTGGGATCGTCTTTTTCATACTTACCTTTTTGTACGTACTTACTAAAAGTTAGCTATGGTGATAGTGTGCCACAACACCAGACAAACACGAAGGAGATTTATCATGATCGCGATTACCGGCGCTACCGGCCAGCTTGGCCAGCACGTTATTGAAGAACTGCTGAAAACCGTTCCAGCAAACCAGATTGTTGCCATTGTTCGTAACCCGGCGAAAGCTGAAGCGTTAAGCAAACAGGGTATTGTGGTTCGTCAGGCGGATTACACCGATGAGGCCGCCTTTACTGCCGCGCTGAGCGGCGTGGAAAAGCTGCTGCTCATCTCCTCCAGCGAGGTGGGCCAGCGCGCAGCCCAGCACCTGAACGTTATCAACGCCGCCAAAGCGGCAGGCGTGAAATTTATCGCCTACACCAGCCTGCTGCACGCGGATAAATCACCGCTGGGTCTGCACGTTGAACATGTCGCCACTGAAAAAGCGCTGGCGGCGTCCGGCATTCCCTATGCCCTGCTGCGCAACGGCTGGTACACCGAAAACTACCTGGCGAGCGCGCCGCCTGCGCTGGAACACGGCGTATTCATTGGTGCCGCAGGCGAAGGCAAAATTGCCTCTGCCACCCGCGCAGACTATGCCGCGGCGGCAGCCAAAGTGATCGCTGAAGAGGGTCATGCGGGCAAGGTATACGAACTGGCAGGCGACCACGGCTGGACATTGAGCGAGCTGGCGGCGGAACTGAGCAAGCAGAGCGGTAAACCTGTGGCGTATCAAAACCTGAGCGAAGCGGACTTTGCAGCCGCATTGAAGAGCGTGGGTTTACCCGCCGGGCTGGCGGATATGCTGGCGGACTCTGACGTGGGCGCGTCCAAAGGCGGCCTGTTTGACGACAGCCGTACCCTGAGCAAGCTGATTGGCCGCCCGACTACACCGCTGGCGGAGAGCGTCAAAGCCATTCTGTAATTGTTACGGATTGGTTATTTTTTGTAGCATCCCCTCGGGTCATCTCTGATAATGTAGTGATGACCCATGAGGAGGCTCATCGTGCAAGGCGTACCGGAACAGTTTACTGACGAGAGAGACAGCGCGCGCTTTCGCCATCTGGCGCAGCTGCCGGGCCTTGAACTCTATCACGCGCATATCTCTGACTACGCCTTTGAGCCCCACACCCATGAAGCCTTCGGCATCGGCACCATCGAAACCGGCGCCGAACGCTTTCGCTATCGCGGCACCCAGCATCTCGCACCTGAAAAATCCGTTGTTACCATGAACCCGGACGAGATCCATACCGGGGAGTCCGCGACCGAAGACGGCTGGCGCTACCGGATGGTCTACATCGAACCCGACCTTCTGGAAGAGGTAACCGGCCTGCGCCACTGGTGGTTCAGCGACGTAACCCGTTACGACCCGCAGCGCTCTCAGCAGATCGGCAGGCTAATTTACGGCCTGTGGCATACGGACGATCCGCTGGCGCAAAAAGGCTTATTGCTGGATCTGATCGAGACCTTTCAGCCGCTAGCCCATCACGCGCCGGTGCTTCAGGAAGGCGCACACCGTTTCGAGCGCGTGCGCGAATATTTGCACGACAACTATATGCACGCCCTGACGCTGGACGAACTGGCGAACGTTGTCTCGCTCAGCCCGTACCATTTCCAGCGACAGTTCAAAGCCCATTTTCACGTTACGCCGCACCAGATGTTGATGGCCATCCGCCTGTGGCGCGCCAAGGCGTTTCTCACCCACGGTATGCCCGCCGCCGAAGTCGCCGCCGCAACGGGGCTGACCGACCAGTCGCATTTAACCCGCGCCTTCACCCGCCGCTACGGCATTACGCCCGTGCGCTACCAGAAACAGGTCACCCGGCGCTAATGCGCAATCTCATACAATACGCGCGCGTTTCCCCCTTCTAGACTGAGTGCAGAGTAAATCAATGTGGATGGAAAAATGATTAGCGGCGTGTTGTATGCCCTGCTTGCAGGTCTGATGTGGGGGCTGATCTTTGTCGGCCCTCTGATCGTGCCGGAATACCCGGCGATATTGCAGTCTACCGGACGTTATCTGGCGCTCGGGCTGATTGCCCTTCCTCTGGCATGGCTGGGGCGTACGCGCTTGCGACAGCTCAGCCGTCAGGACTGGGGCACCGCGCTGGCGCTGACCATGATGGGCAATCTCATCTATTACGTCTGCCTGGCAAGCGCCATTCAGCGAACCGGAGCGCCGGTGTCGACCATGATTATCGGCACGCTGCCGGTGGTCATCCCCATCTTCGCGAATCTGCTTTATAGCCATCGGGACGGCAAGCTGGCGTGGTCGAAAATGATACCCGCCCTGGCCTGCACCGCCGTGGGGCTGGTGTGCGTCAATATCGCCGAGCTGCGCCACGGCCTGGCAGACTTCAGCTTATGGCGTTACGGTTCGGGGATCGTTTTAGCGTTCATCTCGGTCGCGTGCTGGGCCTGGTACGCCCTGCGCAATGCGCGCTGGCTGCGGGAGAACCCGGATAAACACCCGATGATGTGGGCAACGGCGCAGGCGCTGGTCACGCTCCCCGTCTCGTTAGTGGGGTATGCCGGCGCATGCCTCTGGCTGGGTCATCAGCAGCCGGAATTTGCCCAGCCCTTCGGGCCAAGACCCTGGGTCTTTATTGGCTTAATGGTTGCGATTGCGGTGCTGTGCTCCTGGGTGGGCGCGCTGTGCTGGAACATTGCCAGCCAGAAGCTGCCGACGGTGATCTTAGGGCCGCTGATTGTGTTCGAAACCCTGGCCGGGCTGCTGTACACCTTCCTGATGCGCCAGAGCGTGCCGCCGCTGTTAACGGCCTGCGGGATCGCGCTGCTGGTGGTGGGAGTGGTGATGGCGGTAAGAGCGAAGCCGGAAAAACCGAGGGTCGTTCCGGCTTCGGAGATGTGAGTAATGCCCAGCGGCGCTACGCTTGCAGGGCCTACAAAACAGTAGGTCTGGTAAGGCGTAGCCGCCACCGGGCAAGCCTTTAAAACGTTTCCCAGTTCGCTTCAGACGCCGTCGCTGCTGGCTGCGCTTTTGGCACATAGGTTTTCACCGGTGCCGCTTTGACCGCCTGATTACGCGTTATTTTGAACACCGCTACCGCTTCGTTCAGGCGTGCGGCCTGATCTTCCAGCGCCGCCGCTGCCGCCGCAGACTCCTCCACCAGCGAGGCGTTCTGCTGGGTCACGCGGTCCATCTCGGCTACCGCCTGACCAACCTGGTCGATACCGCGGCTCTGCTCGTCAGAGGCAGAGGCAATTTCGCCCATGATGTCGGTCACGCGGGTAACCGCGTTAACGATTTCCGCCATCGTCGCGCCCGCTTCGTTCACCAGCTGAGAACCCGCGTTCACGCGCTCGCCGGAATCATCGATCAGCGCCTTAATCTCTTTCGCCGCCTGGGCGCTGCGCTGGGCAAGCGTGCGTACTTCACCTGCAACCACCGCAAAGCCACGGCCCTGCTCGCCCGCACGCGCCGCTTCCACCGCCGCGTTCAGCGCCAGAATGTTGGTCTGGAAGGCAATGCCGTCGATAACGTTAGTAATTTGCGCGATTTTGCTGGAGCTGGTGGCGATCTCGTCCATGGTGCGCACCACGCCTTCCACCACGTTACCGCCCTTCTTCGCGGTTGAGGAGGCATCCAGCGCCAGACGAGACGCCTGACGCGCGTTATCCGCGTTCTGCTTCACGGTGGCGGTCAGCTGTTCCATGCTGGCTGCCGTCTCTTCCAGAGACGCGGCCTGCTGCTCGGTACGGGAAGAGAGGTCGTTGCTGCCCGCCGAGATTTCACCCGCACCGGTATAGATGGTGTCTGCGCCTTCACGCACCACGCCCACGGTGTTCGCCAGCGAGGTTTGCATCTCCTGCACGTTGCGCGCCAGGATAGCCATTTCGTTTTTGCCTTCAGCCTGAATCGGCTGGGTTAAATCCCCTGCCGCGATGGCGCGGATATGGTTGATCACCTCTTCCAGCGGCAGCAGCAGCACCCGGCGCATGGCGATCCAGCTGGAGATAATCACCGCAATGACGAGGATCATGACGGCAGAAAGGATCCACAGGATGCGCTTGTAGTCGCTTTCGTTATCCTGAATGCCTTTACTGGTGAGCGCAGCCTGCGCCTCGCGCCACTCGCGATAGACCTTTTGCATTGCCGTCTGCTTCTGTTCGGCATTCTGTTTGAACATATCTTCCAGGTTGCCCTGGCCCAGCAGAACGTTCATTTGCGTCAACGTGGCGGAGTAGATGCGGTACTGCTCTTCCAGCCGATCGGCCAGGTTCTCATCCAGACCCGGGGTATTCGGCAGGGCGTAGTATTTGTCGTAATGGACCTGCGCATTGGCCAGCAGATTTTTCGCGGTGTTAACCAGCTCGTTCAGCTGTCCGCCGTTAATCTGAGAGGCCATGCTGCTTTGCAGACGCAGCATCCCGCGGTTTAGCGTGACGCGCGCCTGGTTCAGGCTGATCCAGGCGTCGGTAAATTCCGCCACGTTCTGGCTGGAAAGCTGCGACACGGTGAAGTTGTCTTTATCGTTATTCAGCGCGTTGATAAAGATACCCGCGGAAATCACTTGCATGATGCCGAGCACAAGCAGCACCGAAATAAGAAGAGTAATGACTTTTATACGTTTAAACATGCGTTGCCTTTGTTATATGCAGGTTTGTCTGACGTGTATCTATCGGCACGCGCGGCGGGTTGTTTACTGTTTCTCCACCTTTAAAAACTTTCTAAACCACTTTCCTAAATCCATTCAGGGAGTTAAACGGGACATTTTTTTGTGATCCGTGTCGCACCTTCCCCCTTCCCTCTAAAGGGTTATAGCGCCGCCTTAAAGATGCATTTAATATGCATCTTATATTTTTAATAACGAGGTAACTGCTATGGCCTTTCGCGACCACCCCCTCGGCGAGCTGGCGCTCTCCATCCCTCGCGCTTCCGCGCTGTTCCGTAAATACGATATGGATTACTGCTGCGGCGGTAAGCAAACGCTGGCGCGAGCGGCCTCGCGCAAGGAACTGGACGTGGAGGCTATCGAAGCGGAGCTGGCGCTGCTGGCTGAACAGCCTGTTGAAAAAGACTGGCGCACCGCCCCGCTCGCGGAAATCATCGACCATATCATCGTGCGTTACCACGACCGCCACCGTGAACAGCTGCCTGAGCTGATCCTGCAGGCAACGAAAGTTGAACGCGTACATGCCGACAAGCCTTCCGTGCCGCGCGGTCTGGCAAAATACCTGACCATGCTGCATGAAGAGCTTTCCAGCCACATGATGAAAGAAGAGCAGATCCTCTTCCCGATGATTAAACAGGGAATGGGAAGCCAGGCGATGGGACCTATCAGCGTAATGGAAAGCGAGCACGATGACGCGGGCGAACTGCTGGATGTGATCAAACACACCACTAACAACGTCACGCCGCCGCCGGAAGCGTGCACCACCTGGAAAGCGATGTACAACGGCATTAACGAGATGATTGACGACCTGATGGAGCACATCAGTCTTGAGAATAACGTTCTGTTCCCGCGGGCATTGGCGGGGAAATAAAAAAGCCCGGTGGCGCTAGCGCTTACCGGGCCTACAACGTCCTCGAACATAGGCCGGGTAAGCGTCAGCGCCACCCGGCAATATGCTTAACGCATGCCTGCCATCCGTTTCTTACCGATAAACAGCCAGCCCAGCCCCAGCGCGATAAACCACAGCGGCGTGACGATCAGCGCCTGACGGGTGTCATCTTCGAGCGTCAGCAGCACCAGCACGAACACGAAGAACGCCATGCACACCCAGCACATCAGCTTGCCCAGCGGCATCTTGTAGATCGACTTCTCATGCAGGTGCGGACGCTGTTTGCGGTACACGAGGTACGAGCACAGGATAATGGTCCAGACGAACATGAACAGGATCGCCGACACCGTGGTGATCATGGTAAACGCGCCAATTACGCTTGGGTTTACGTAGAGCATCACCACGCCACCCAGCAGGCACATGCAGGAGAAGGTCAGCCCTTTCGCCGGTACCGCACGTTTAGAGAGTTTCGCAAAGGCGCTCGGCGCTACGCCCTCCTGCGCCAGACCAAACAGCATACGGCTGGTTGAGAACACGCCGCTGTTCGCGGAAGAGGCCGCAGAGGTCAGCACCACGAAGTTAATCAGGCTCGCCGCAGCAGGCAGCCCTACCAGCACGAACAGCTCAACGAACGGGCTCTTGCTGGGCACCACGGAGCTCCACGGCGTCACGGACATGATGATGATCAGCGCGAAGACGTAGAACATGATGATACGCACCGGTATGGAGTTGATGGCGCGCGGCAGGGACTTCTCCGGATCTTTGGTTTCCGCAGCGGTCGTTCCGACAAGCTCAATCCCCACAAACGCGAACACCGCAATCTGGAAGCCCGCAAAGAAGCCGCTGATGCCTTTCGGGAACCAGCCGCCGTCATTCCACAGATGGGTGAAGGACGCCTGAACGCCCGTTGGCGACTGGAAGTGCGTCAGGACCATCACCAGGCCCACCACAATCAGCCCCACGATAGCGACAATCTTGATCATCGCGAACCAGAACTCCATCTCACCGAACATTTTCACGGTGGCGAGGTTGAGGCTCAGCAGCAGAATAATCACCGCCAGCGAGGCGACCCAGTCCGACAGCCCCGGGAACCAGAACTGCGCGTAAGCGGTAATCGCCACGACGTCCGCCATGCCGGTGACCACCCAGCAGAACCAGTAGGTCCAGCCGGTAAAGTAGCCCGCCCACGGGCCGAGCAGGTCCGACGCGAAGTCGCTGAAGGATTTGTATTCGAGGTTCGAGAGCAGCAATTCACCCATTGCGCGCATCACGAAGAAGAGCATAAAACCGATGATCATATAAACGAAGATGATCGACGGCCCGGCAAGACTGATGGTTTTGCCCGACCCCATAAACAGCCCGGTGCCGATGGCACCGCCAATGGCGATAAGCTGTATATGACGGTTTGTGAGATTGCGCCGTAGCGACTGTTCAGACGACGCCTCTTCTGCAGCGGCGACTTTGACCTGATCTACCATGTAATTTTTCCTGTTTATGCCTGTCTGTGTTGTTAAGGCTCTTCTGGCCTTTAAAACGTCAAATAAATGACGGTCCCTTCGTAAGGGTTTATCGATATTAGGTAAGAATCGGCGGGATGAATACTATGATTTAGATATTATGTTAATAATATGTTGAAAGTGAGTGTCATATCACTCATACAGCGCGAAACAGCTCACAAAAATACACGCAACAGTTTCGTTTGCAAGATAAAATGTTGATTCCGTCGTAACTATGGGTTTTATCACTATTTTCCTCTCCCCGGGCGGAGAGAGGAAATAAGAAAAGTCGATTACAGGATTTCCAGCAGCTCGACTTCAAATACCAGGGTGCTGAATGGCGGGATGGACGCACCAGCGCCACGCTCGCCGTAAGCCAGGTTGTGCGGGATGGTCAGTTCCCATTTGGAACCCACTGGCATCAGGGTCAGGGCTTCGATCCAGCCTGCGATAACGCCGTTGACCGGGAACTCAGCCGGTTCGCCGCGCGCCACGGAGCTGTCGAACACGGTTCCGTCGATCAGCTTACCGGTGTAGTGCACGCGAACGTGGTCGGTACGCGCCGGGATAGCGCCGTCGCCCTGGTTGATCACGCGGAACTGCAGGCCGGATTCGGTGCTGTTCACACCTTCGCGCTCGCGGTTCTCTTCCAGATATTTCACGCCTTCGGCTGCCATCTCTTCGAAGCGCGCGCGACGCACGGCGTCAGCACGTTCGTGGATTTCACGCAGCGCACGATGCACAACGTCAACCGGAACGGCAGGCTGTTTACCTTCCAGCGCATCAGCGATACCCGCCACCAGCGCTTCAGGTAACAGACCTTCCAGGCCGGATTCGCTCAGCTGCTGTCCTACCTGCAAGCCGATACCGTAACTTGCCTGCGCTTCGATAGTGTCAAAAGTCGGGGTGGTCATGGGTTTTCCTTCCATCACATTTAAAGTAGCGGGCAGCATATCAGCCATGCCCTTATGGGTAAAACTTTGTCTGAAGTTAAGGTGACAAACCGCGACGAAACAGAAACAATAGAGACAACCAGGATTAATCCCGAACTGATGTCACGGATGTCCGGTTTGCTACGTCGTTCAGGCAGTTAGCGAACTATACTTCGAAGCACAGGATATAAAAGACGCGGAGCAGGAGGAGAGCCATGCCCGGGCGATTTGAACTGAAACCTACCCTGGCGAAAATCTGGCAGGCGCCGGACAATTTTCGCATTATGGACCCGCTGCCTCCTCTGCACCGCAGGGGGATCATCATTGGTGCGCTGATGGTGATCGTGGGCTTCCTGCTTCCTTCCGGCGGTGATGATGTTGATACCGCGCCGGTCACCCGCAATGCGCAGCTGGATCTTCAGTCGCAAACGCGGCCGCAGCCTGACGCGCAGCCGATGCAGACGCAGCTGGTAACCCCGTCTAACGATCCGGGTCAGGTCGCGCCTGTTGAACCCGAACCCGTTCAGGATGAACAGGAGCAGGCCGCAGCGCCGTCTGAGCCGCAAACCCAGCAGCCGACCGGCATTGAGCAGCAGTGGCGTTCCTATCGCGTGGAGCCGGGCAAAACCCTGGCACAGCTTTTCCGCGACCACAACCTGCCGCCGACCGACGTGTATGCCATGGCAAAAGTGGAAGGCGCAGGTAAACCGCTGAGCAACTTACAGAACGGCCAGATGGTGCAGATTCGCCAGAACGCCAGCGGGGTGGTCACCGGGCTGACCATTGATACCGGAAATGGGCAGCAGGTGCTGTTTACCCGCCAGCCAGACGGCAGTTTCATCAGAGCACGTTAATGGCGTATGCCGGGTAAGGCGAAGTCGCCACCCGGCACTTTTGTTCTCAGGCACTCCGTTTATTCACCCACCAGATCCCCGAGCAGACCAGCACCAGCGCAATCGCATATTTGATATCCAGGATGTTTTCGCCGAGGAAGATGGCGGAAAGCACCGTCCCTGCAACAGGAATGACAAAGTTGAACGGAGCAATCATGCTTACCCGGTTCACTTTCAGCAGCGCGCTCCACAGGGCGAACGCCACCGATGAGAGCAGCGTCAGATACCCCAGCACCGCAACGGCCTTCATGCTGTGCACTTCCAGCGTTCCGCCCGTGGCATAACCTCCCGCAACCAGCGCAGCCCCGCCTATCGCCAGCTGCCAGCCGGTCATCACCGTTGGGTCGACGGTCTGGGAAATACTTTTCCCGTAAAGCGTGGCGGCAGAGAGAATAAAAGCCGCCAGCACCACAAAACCGTCGCCTTTCCAGATAAACTGGAAATCGCTTAACCCACTGTGAAAGTTCACCAGCATCACCCCGGCAAACCCAAGAATACAGCCCAGCGTTTTGTTATAGCTGAGTTTGTCATTGTGGTAGATAAAGTGCGCCAGCAGTACGCTGAAGAAAGTCCCGGTGGCGTTCATGATTGAGCCGTTTACCCCCGTCGTGTAGGCCAGTCCTATATAGAAGAAAGTGTACTGAATGGTGGTCTGGGTCAGCCCGAGGATCGTGAGCTGGCCAAACTGCGCGGGCGTGAGCCTGCCAATCGGTTTGCGCTGGGCCAGCGCAAACAGCAGCAGCAAGGCACCGGCAAACAGAAAACGGTATCCGGCAAAAACGACTTTGGACGGAATATCATCGGTCGCGATCTGAAAGAGTTCGTAGCCATTTTTAATGGCCGGGTACGAGCTCCCCCAAAGCAGGCAGCAGAGCGTGGCGCAGACGTAGGCCACATGTCGACGGGCAAAGACGGGCGTGGGCAGAGCGGTATCCATGACAAATCTCATAAATAAAATTGCGTTTCAATTTATTATCAGAGAATGCGTCAGGAATAGCTACCATACGAGATAAAAAGAGAATTTCCGGTAGCTTTAAATAGCAAAACGCCGGCACAAGGCCGGCGCTTCGACGCGAGCAGAGTAAAAAATTACTCAGCTACAACGTTAACAACCAGTTTAGCGAACACTTCGCTGTGAACCTGGAAGTCAACTTCGTGCTCACCAGTGGTACGCAGAACGCCGTTCGGCATGCGAACTTCGCTCTTAGCCACTTTAACGCCTGCTGCAGTAACTGCATCAGCGATATCGCGGGTACCGATGGAACCGAACAGTTTACCTTCGTCGCCAGCTTTGGAAGCGATGGTAACAGTGCCCAGTGCGTTGATTGCTTCAGCGCGAGCGTTAGCAGCCGCCAGAACGTCAGCCAGTTTGGCTTCCAGTTCAGCGCGACGTGCTTCGAAAAACTCTACGTTTTTCTTAGTAGCTGGAACAGCTTTACCCTGTGGAACCAGGAAGTTACGAGCGTAGCCCGCTTTAACGTTAACCTGATCACCCAGGCTGCCCAGGTTTGCTACTTTATCAAGCAGAATAACTTGCATTACCTTATCCTCTTAAAGTCGTATTAATGGACCGTGCCCGATTACTGATGACGATCAGTGTACGGCAGCAGGGACAGGTAGCGAGCGCGTTTGATAGCGCGAGCCAGCTGACGCTGATATTTTGCACGAGTACCGGTGATACGGCTTGGGACAATCTTACCGCTTTCGGTGATGTAGTTTTTCAGCGTTGCGATATCTTTATAGTCGATCTCTTGAACGCCTTCCGCGGTGAAACGGCAGAACTTGCGACGACGGAAATAACGTGCCATATGGCTAGTCTCCAGTATCTATCAAATCAATCTGCTCGGCATGCAGAACCATTTTGCTCAGGCCGTTCTTTGCCTTGTGGCAAGAGATGAACCCCTGAACGATTACTGCGCTACCGACCGTTAAACTGTGAGTAATGGCCTGGTTTTCGTGTCCGCTAATAATAACGGGCATTTGGCACCATGCCTGCCGGTGAAACCCGGCTTCCTCTTGCACAGAACGATGCTCAAGCACGAACTGGCAATGCGGAATTCCTGATGGACTGACCTTTCGAAGGGGAGCCCTGCATACGATGCCGGACAACGCCAGACGGTTGGTCATCAGAAATTACTCTTCAGAATCCCCAGCATCAGAATCATCTGCGGTTTCGTTTGCGAAATCATCGCGACGCTCACGGCGCTCGTCTTTCGCTTTAACCATCGGAGATGCTTCGGTAACTGCGTTTTTGGTACGCATAACCATGCTGCGGATAACGGCATCGTTGAAGCGGAAGGTAGTTTCCAGCTCATCGATCACTTCCTGCGGCGCTTCAACGTTCATCAGAACGTAGTGTGCTTTGTGCAGTTTGTTGATCGGGTAAGCCAGCTGACGGCGGCCCCAGTCTTCCAGACGGTGGATCGTACCTTCTGCACCAGTGATGGCAGCAGAGTAACGCTCGATCATACCCGGAACCTGTTCGCTCTGGTCAGGATGGACCATAAAAACGATTTCGTAATGACGCATCGAATTGCTCCTTACGGATTATTCAGCCTCCTGTCTGGGTCAGCCGAGGCCCGGGGAGGCAAGGAACGTGTTAAAGGTCGGCTGAAAAATTGACGCGTCATAATACTTGCCCCCCCCAGGAAACTCAAGCTGATTGCACAAATAATTCGCACAAAGCGTAAAGCTGGTCTAAGTGGGTGATTTAAAATTAATCGCATCAGGAAGCGTTGTTTTTTTGAACAACTGCATCAGAAATGGTCACGCATCCCCGCCGGAGGAATGATTACACTTTAATCAGAGATCAGCTGAATTAAAGAAGGAGTATTCCCCTCACACAGCACGCAGTCGTGGAGCGCATATCATGAAAAAAATCGCAGTAGCCATAATGGCGGCGCTTTTGCTCAGTGCAAACGCGATGGCAGCCATCAAAATAGACGGCCGGCAGGCCAGAAACATGGATGATGTGCACAGCTTGGGCGTAATCTATATCAATCATAATTTCGCCACTGAAAGCGAAGCAGATCGGGCACTAAATGAAGAGACCGATGCCCAGGGCGCAACCTATTACCACGTGATGTTAACCCGTGAGCCCGGCAGCAACGGCAATATGCACGCCAGTGCAGATATCTACCGGTAACCTTTAACGCTAGCACCAGGAAAGCCAACAACGAGAACATAGCCATAGTTGACGTTGCCCTCTGTCCGGGGGCTTTTTTTGTGAATGGCTCCGGAATACCACCGGTTACAACTGTTTTTCGGTATTCCAGAGCACTTATTCACTTCTGCCCGTAGTAGGCATTCGGGCCGTGCTTGCGCATGAAATGCTTGTTCATCAGGTAATCGTCAATGCCCTGAAGCTGTGGGTTGATGCCGCGGGCAATCCACGCCATTTTAGCTACCTCCTCCATCACGACAGCATTATGTACCGCGTCGTGAGCATCTTTACCCCAGGAGAACGGACCGTGCTGATACACCACAATACCCGGCGTATGCAGCGGTTCGCTTTCACCCAGCGTTTCGATGATGACCTTTCCGGTGTTGAGCTCGTATTCGCCTTCCACTTCAGCCTGCGATAATGCCCGCGTGCAGGGAATATCGCCGAAGAAGTAGTCTGCATGCGTCGTGCCCAGCGCCGGGATGGGCAACCCCGCCTGTGCCCAGGCGGTGGCGTGCGTGGAGTGGGTATGCACAACGCCACCCAGCGATGGATAACGCTGGTACAGCGC
This sequence comes from Enterobacter sp. 04-C-12-SI-ECC, assembly GCF_047530715.1. Taxonomy (NCBI): domain Bacteria; kingdom Pseudomonadati; phylum Pseudomonadota; class Gammaproteobacteria; order Enterobacterales; family Enterobacteriaceae; genus Enterobacter; species Enterobacter sp. 04-C-12-SI-ECC. The sequence goes on along the minus strand of NZ_JBLKDI010000026.1, from coordinate 13,186 downwards.
CAGATGGGTCGCCGTATCAGAAGAAGGACGCCATTTGCCCTCAACGACGTTTCCTTCGAGGTCGACCACCACCATATCGTCCGCTTTCATGGTTTCATACGCCACGCCGCTCGGCTTGATCACAACCAGACCTTGTTCACGGTCGATGGCGCTCACGTTGCCCCAGGTGAACGTTACCAGGCCATAGCGCGGCAGATCCATATTGGCCTCAAAGACCTGCTGTTTCAGCTTAAGCATGTTCAGCCTCCAGTAACCCCGCGCGCGCCATACGCTCGCGCACCCAGTCCCGCGCTTTTGCCACTTCCGCAGCCGGATCGTCTGACGTTTCGCTCCACATCTCAATCAGATAAGGTCCGCAATACCCTGTCTGTTTGAGCGTCTCGAAGCACCGTTCGAAATCCACCACCCCGGTGCCGAACGGTACGTTTTTAAACACGCCAGGGCGGGTATCTTTGACGTGCACCGCCACGATATGCCCGATGCCCGCCTGCAGCTCCATCTGCACGTCGTTATCCCAGGCCGACAGATTGCCGATATCCGGATAAAGCTGGAACCAGGGGTTATTCAGATAGTGCGCATAGCCCAGCGCCTTGCTGATGGAGTTCATCAACGGGTAGTCCATGATCTCCATCGCCAGCGTGACCTGCGCGCGGCTTGCCATCTCAACGCTCTCTTTCAGGCCGTCACGGAAACGACGGCGCGTTTCGTCGTTGGCTTCCTGATAGTAGACGTCGTAACCCGCCAGCTGGATCACGCGGATGCCGACATCCTGCGCAAAACGAATGGCTTTGCGCATGATCTCCAGCCCTTCAGCGCGCACGGCATCGTCTTCACTGCCGAGCGGAAAACGGCGGTGGGCGCTCAGACACATGGACGGCACGCGCACGCCGGTTTCGGCAATGGCGCCCACCAGCGCCAGGCGCTGCTCGCGACGCCAGTCCAGGCGAGAAAGGCGCACATCCGTCTCATCCACGGACATTTCGACAAAATCGAAACCCAGCTGTTTTGCCAGCCGTAACCGCTCCAGCCAGCACTCCCCTGCAGGGAGTGCCTTTTCATAGATGCCAAGCGGGACCTGTTTTGACAACATACCCGCTCCTTAACCCCAAAGCTGAGCGATTGAGCGTTTGAACTGACGCGCCGCTTCCACCGGAGATGCCGCGTCGCGAATGCTGCGGCCAGCGATAAAGACGTGAATAGGGATACCCTGGAACAGCGGCAGATCTTCCAGCGCCAGGCCACCGGTGACGGTGACTTTGAACCCCATATCCGCCAGACGCTTAATCGCGCTGATATCCGCTTCGCCCCACGCCACGCCTGCGGCTTGCGCATCGCGGCTGCGGTGATACACCACCTGCTGGATGCCCGCATCGCGCCACTCCTGCGCCTGCTCCCAGGTCCAGAAGCCGGTCAGTTCAATCTGCACATCGCCGTTAAACTCTTTTGCCACGTCCAGCGCGCCTTTGGCGGTGTTGATATCCGCACAGCAGATCACGGTGACCCAGTCGGCGTTGGCTTCAAAGCACATGCGGGAAAGGATTTTGCCTGCGTCAGCAATCTTGGCATCCGCCAGCACGATTTTGTGCGGATAGAGCGCTTTCAGGTCACGAACGGCGCGCACGCCTTCGCCCACGCACAGAATGGTCCCCACTTCGATGATATCCACCTCTTCCGCAATCAGGCGGGTGGTTTCGTAAGCGTGAGACAGCGTCTGGTTATCCAGCGCAACTTGCAACATTGGTAATGACATGTTCAATTCCTCTTAAACGGCCGCCGCAGTGGCGTTATCAATTAAATCCAGCACTTCCTGCGCGGTGCGGCAGGCGCGTAAACCGTCAAAATTGGCTTCGTCATCAAACAGGTTGACGATCTGCATGATGCCCACCTCCTGGTGGGTGTTGGCATCAACGGCCGCCATGGTGATGAGAATGTCGACCGGGTCGTTATCTTCGTGGTTGAACACCAGCGGCGTTTTCAGCGTCACCAGTGCAAAACCGGTTTTCTTGACGCCCTCTTCCGGGCGGCCGTGCGGCATGGCCAGGCCCGGCGCAATCACGAAATAGGGGCCGTGCTGCGCCACGCCATCCAGAATGGCCTGGTAATAGCGCGGCTCGACAACGTCCGCCTTAACCAGCAGATCCACACTCAGCTTCACCGCTTCCTGCCAGGTGCTTGCGTCGGCCTGTAAAAGGATGGCGTTATTCTCTGCCAGCGAATCACGTAGTTTCATGTGGTGTCCTTACTTCACGTCTTGTGGGAAGTGTTCTTTGATCACTTCCAGCAGTTTTGGCCCGAAATCCGCAGGCGACAGCATGTTGCGCACGCCTACCACATATTTGTTGCCCGACACGCTAATCTCACCGGCAATATGAGTTGAAGCGATGATGATGTCCGCGCCGTTCAGTTCACTTTTGTATTCACCCACTGCGCAGCTGTTCACCGTGTGGTCGATGTTTGACTGGGTCAAAAACTGGTCCACTTTCATCTTCATGATCATGGAGCTACCTTGCCCATTGCCACACACAGCCAGGATACGTACGGTCATAATCGAAACTCCTTAATGAGCAGACACTTCTGCTGTTTGTTTTTCCGCATCTTCTTCAGCTCGCAGCGAACGGCCAGCGAAGAACATATAAGCCAGAGCAATCAGGATGATGACGGCCATAAAGGCCAGACCGACGGAGGCAAAGCCCTGCATCATCGGCGGTGCCAGAATTGACCAGTCCGCCATGCCCATCCAGGCGCTCATACCGGTGAGCTTGACCGCCCACACGCAACCGAAGATTTCCACCATGCCCATCACCAGGCAGATCTTGAGCGCCGCGCGCCAGCCGCCGAAGTGGTTCGCAAACACGCCAATGGTGGCGTTGGAGAAGAACATCGGGATAAAGCCAGGAATGATCAGGATTGAGGAGCCGCAGCCCACCAGGATGCCCACCGCAATCAGCTGGCCGATGGTGCCCCACATAAAGCCCCAGACGACGGCGTTTGGCGCAAAGCTATAGATAGCCGCGCAGTCAATCGCCAGTACCGCACCAGGGATTAGGCGCTGAGAGATGCCGTTAAAGGCTTCCGACAGCTCGGCGACGAACATACGCACGCCCTGAGTGATGATGAAAATCGCTACCGCGAAGGAGAAACCGGTCTGCAGGATATAGACCGTCCAGTGGGTTTTACCCGCCATCGCCTGCACGACGTCAATGCCGAAAGAGAGCAGAATGGCGCCGAAAAAGAGGGTCATCACAATCGCCGTTGAGACGATGTTGTCGTGGAAGATATTCAACCAGCCAGGCAGTTTGAGGTCTTCGACACTCTCCTCTTTTTTGCCCAGGTACGGCGCAACTTTATAGGCAATCCAGGCGGCAAACTGCTGCTGGTGACCGATGGAGAAACCACAGCCGTCGGTCACGATCTGCGTTGGCTTGTACATCATGTTGGAGGTGATACCCCAGTAGAGCGAGACCAGCACCGCGGTGCAGATAATCGTGGTCCACATTGGGTAACCGAAGATATAGAGAGAAACCGCGATCAGCCCCGCCTGCTGGAACATGATGTGCCCGGTGAGCATGATGGTGCGAATGCCGGTAATGCGGCGCAGGAGCACGTATATGATGTTCAGCGCCAGCGCGAGCAACACCGCATACCCCACCCAGCTATAGGCATCACCCATGCGATCGATGGTCGCCATCATTGAGGCGTAGGTATCAGAGATAGCGCCGTTGATGCCATACACTTCCGACATTTTGGCGACGACCGGCTTAAACGTGCTGGTCAGAATGCCTGACCCCGCCTGCAACAGCATGAAACCGATAATGGTTTTGATGGTGCCTTTAATAATCACGCTGACGCTTTTACGCAGCAGGATGTACCCCAGGCACGTCACGATACCCAGCAACAGCGGGGCGTTGGTCATTACCTGATTAAAGAAAACGGTAAAGACGTTGTAGAGGATCTCCATAACTCTCTCCAGAAATGAGAACACGAGGGGCAATCCCTGTGCGGTTGGTGCCATCACTCTATTAATCACAAATAATCACCACAAGATTGCATTTGATTATTTGTGACGCATCACGCAATTTATTTCCATGCTGTTAGTAATGATTTTCACTACCGCACCGCAAAAATAAATTAATCCTTATAATTCATCAAATTAATGTTTAGTGCAGGATAATCTAACAAGTAAAGAGTGGAGAGTCCGTGAAGTCGCGCAGATAAAATTCCGCATTTTGACCATTGCAAAGCACGTCAAATAGTGCCAGCATTAATCATAACGAATCACCATGTGATTACCTTTGATTAAACCAGGAGTCAAAACGATGAGTAAAGTGAAAACCATTACCCGTGAATCATGGATTCTGAGCACCTTTCCGGAGTGGGGTAGCTGGCTGAACGAAGAGATCGAGCAGGAACAGGTTGCTCCTGGCACGTTTGCAATGTGGTGGCTGGGCTGCACCGGTATCTGGCTAAAATCTGAAGGCGGCGCCAATATCTGCGTCGATTTCTGGTGCGGCACCGGCAAACAGAGCCACGGCAACCCGCTGATGAAAAAAGGCCACCAGATGCAGCGTATGGCCGGCGTGGAAAAGCTCCAGCCGAACCTGCGCACCACGCCGTTTGTGCTTGATCCTTTTGCCATTCGCCAGATCGATGCCGTGCTTTCTACTCACGATCACAACGACCATATCGACGTGAACGTGGCGGCAGCGGTGATGCAAAACTGCGCGGACGACGTACCGTTTATCGGGCCGCAAACCTGCGTAGATCTCTGGATTGGCTGGGGCGTGCCGAAAGAGCGCTGCATCGTGATGAAGCCTGGCGACGTGGTGAAAATTAAAGACATTGAAATCCACGCGCTGGATGCCTTTGACCGTACCGCGCTGATTACCCTGCCGGCCGACCAGAAGGCTGCTGGGGTACTGCCAGACGGCATGGACGAGCGTGCGGTGAATTACCTGTTCAAGACGCCGGGCGGCTCCCTGTATCACAGCGGTGATTCCCACTACTCTAACTATTACGCGAAGCACGGCAACGAACATCAGATTGACGTGGCGCTGGGCTCGTACGGGGAAAACCCGCGCGGTATTACGGACAAAATGACCAGCGCCGATATGCTGCGCATGGCGGAAGCGCTCAACACCAAAGTTGTGATCCCGTTCCACCACGATATCTGGTCAAACTTCCAGGCCGATCCGCAAGAGATCCGCGTGCTGTGGGAGATGAAAAAAGACCGCCTGAAGTACGGCTTCAAGCCCTTTATCTGGCAGGTAGGCGGCAAGTTCACCTGGCCGCTGGACAAAGACAATCTCGAGTATCACTACCCGCGCGGCTTCGATGATTGCTTCACCATTGAGCCAGATCTCCCGTTCAAATCCTTCCTCTGATTGTGAGGCCACATCGCCAGACCCTGTGTCTGGCGATTTCATATTTATTTTAGTAATTTCACGCTATTTCAAATATCATCTTTTCAAATCAATTCTTATCGGAATAGCTCATGACGGAAGCGCAACGGCATCAAATTTTACTGGAACTCCTGGCGCAAACAGGGTTTATCACCGTCGAGAAAGTGATCGAACGTTTAGGGATCTCCCCCGCCACCGCGCGGCGAGACATCAACAAGCTGGATGAGAGCGGCAAGCTGAAAAAAGTCCGCAACGGCGCAGAAGCCATCAGCCAGCAGCGTCCACGCTGGTCGCCGATGAATATTCATCAGGCGCAGAATCACGATGAAAAAGTACGGATTGCCAGAGCGGCATCACAGCTGGTGAACCCCGGTGAGAGCGTCGTCATCAACTGCGGCTCCACGGCGTTTTTGCTGGGCCGTGAAATGTGCGGCAAGCCGGTGCAAATCATTACCAACTATTTGCCGCTGGCTAACTACCTGATCGATCAGGAACATGAGAGCGTAGTGATCATGGGCGGCCAGTACAACAAAAGCCAGTCCATCACGCTCAGCCCGCAGGACAGCGAAAACAGTCTCTACGCCGGGCACTGGATGTTTACCAGCGGCAAAGGCCTGACCGCTGACGGCCTGTATAAAACCGATATGCTGACCGCGATGGCGGAACAAAACATGCTCAACGTGGTGGGCAAGCTCGTTGTGCTGGTCGACAGCAGCAAAGTCGGTGAACGCGCAGGCATGCTGTTCAGCCGCGCAGAACAGATCGACATGGTGATCACCGGCAAAGGGGCGAATCCCGAGATCCTACAGAAGCTGGAAGATCAAGGGGTGAAAGTCCTGCGCGTTTAAAGATGCTTGCGGAAAAACGCCACCGTGGCGTCCAGCGCCGCTGGCGTGATGCGGTGGCGGACGCCTGTTTCCCACAAACAGGTCAGATTAGCGTCCAGTCCTTCATTCTTTAACGCCTGCTGCAGGCGGAAGGTTCCATCGGGCGGGACAACATCGTCCGCATCACCATGCCATAGCAGCAGCGGGCGATCGGCCAGACGCGGCAATGCCCGGGTCACTTCCCACTCTGCCAGCATCGGCGTAATTTCCGTTAAATCCTGAGGGGGGAAAAGCGTCTTCGCCAGCGAGGTAAAATAGCCCGAGCCCATCAGACAGGCGACAGACCGCACGTCAGGATGATGCGTCATAATCCCCAGCGCCGTCATGCCGCCCATCGACGCCCCGGCCACCGCCAGCCGATTATCGGCCACCAGCCCTGCCTCATAGAGCGCATCGCGCAACCCGGTAAACTCAGTCAGGCTGCCGTGCAGAATGTGCCAGAACTGCCCCAGTCGCGCCCGCTCATTGCCCGTAAAGCGCGCGCCGTGGTCAGGCGCATCCGGCATTACCACGCGAAAACCCGCCTGAGCCAGCGCCACTGCAAAATAACTGTAAACCAGTTTCGATGAGGTAAACCCATGATAAAAAACCACAACAGGCAGCGATTTATCACGTTTCCCTGCCGGCACAGCGTGTAAAATTTCATGGTCGCCGAGATGGCGTATTTCAATTTCAATCATTGTCGACCCTGTACGAATGAATGATTCATAATGTTGAGAACTGGATTACGGTTTGACGCTATTTTCATTCGAAAATTACGTTCCAGATAACACTTCGGGAACATTCCCCCAAAACTAAATTCGCAGACAACTACACTATGGCTAACAGGAAACGAGATATGGTTATGCACAGGTTTGCTGCTTTATTGCTGGTGTTTCTGCTCAGCGGCTGTAGCGCACTGCAGGGTACACCGCAACCCGCTCCCCCGGTTGCCGATCATCCGCAGGAGATTCGTCGTAATCAGACGGAAGGATTACAGCGAATGGGCACCGTCTCCGCGCTCGTTCGCGGTTCGCCGGATGATGCAGAAGACGCAATAAAGGCACAAGCCGTCGCTGCCAAAGCAGATTATTACGTCATTATTATGATCGACGAAACCATCATAACGGGACAGTGGTATTCACAAGCCATTTTGTACCGGAAATAATGGTTTACCTTTGAACGACATTTACACTGCTTTGCGTCCATAGACATTTTCCTGTCCACAATAAACTCCATGCCAGCGACAAGGAATGGGAGTTTATTCGCGAAGGATTGCCCGGCGGATACCGGAAATATGTGAAATGGAGCTGACGATGAAACGAACTCTTGCTTTGACCTCTCTGTTGCTCTCTGCAGGCCTGGTGAGCACCACCGCGCAGTCAGCAGAATTCGCCAGTGCGGATTGCGTAACAGGTCTGAATGAAATAGGCCAGATCTCCGTCAATAACATTCCGGGGAGCCCGCAAGACGTTGAACGTATCGTGGCATTAAAGGCCGATGAACAGGGCGCGTCATGGTATCGCATCATCCAGATGCAGGAAGATAACCATATCGACCAGTGGCGGGTACAGGCCATTCTCTACGTATAAATCCTTCCTGATAAAAGCCACTTATTTTTAGTGGCTTTTCGTTTTTGCAAATTTTTTATCTAATTTAAAACCACTCTAAAACAATAAAATAACAGTTTGTTACATTAATTCAGTAAACGTAATCTCCGCTCTGCCGTTGAAGAACCATACCTTTTCAATGATGAGCAATTTATGATCAATGTTTTCCGCCGTGCGGGCCTTGGAACAAAGCTGTCGCTGCTGACGGGCGTCAGTGTCGCCACGCTGTTTCTGCTTTTCACTTTCCTGCTCAGCCAAAAAGCCAGCCAGCAGCTTGAAGCCCTCGCGGTCGAAGATCTGCATAATCAGTCCACCGGTATGGTCGACATGGTGCAGATGTTTAATACCAGCCTGAGCGAAGAAGTCGAAAGCTACACCAGACTGTTTACGACATTTCTGCCTCAGCCGTTTAGCGTCGATACTCAGCAGACCCGGACCATAAACGGGCTCGCCGTTCCCCTGCTGAAAGGGGGCGACGCTGAACTCCATGAAAATACAACGTTTTCTGATGATTTTCTGAGCCGTACGGGAGCGATCTCAACGCTGTTTGTTCGCAGTGGTAACGACTTCATTCGCGTTGCCACCTCCCTGCGCAAAGAGAATGGCGATCGCGCTATGGGGACGGTTCTGGACACGAGCAGCCCGGCGTTTGCCTCCGTCACGAAAGGCGAGGTGTACCGCGGCCTGGCGCTCCTGTTTGGCAAGCGCTACATAACCCAGTACCAGCCCGTGAAGAACAGTGAAGGTCAGGTTATCGGGATCATCTTCGTTGGGGTGGATATCACTCACTCCTGGAATGTCATGCGCGAGAAAATCCTCAACCGCCGCCTGGGCGAGAGCGGGCACTTCTTCGTGCTGGACCGCAGCAACGGCAAAACGCGCGGTCAGTATCTGTTCCACGCCAGCGAAGAGGGAAAACAGCCGAAGTGGGATAGCGCCACCCAACAGCAGCTGTTGAGCGATTCCTCAGGCACGCTGGAACGCGTAAGCGACGACGGTCGCACGCTGAAAATGGCCTATACGCCGCTGCCCGGCTGGAACTGGACCATCGTCGGTGAAGTGGATAAATCAGTCCTGCTCTCAAGCGTTAACGCCATGCGCGACCGTTTCCTGCTGGCCGGCGTAGCGTTGTCCGTCCTCTTCGCGGGCCTGTTTGTGGTGCTTATTCGCCGGATGCTGACCCGTCCGCTGCGTAACGTGATTGACCTTGCCCGCCAGTATGCCGCGGGCGATTTACGCTCCAGCCTGCCCGTGACCCGCCAGGATGAGGTTGGCCAGCTGGTTGAAGCCATTAACGGTATCGGTGATGGGCTACAAAAAATTGTCCTGCAGGTCCGCGAGGCCGCGGGCGAGATCCATCTGGGCACCAATGCGCTTGCCTCCGATACCGGAGACATCTCCGAGCAGATCAACAAGCAGGCCAGCAGCGTTGAAGAGACCTCCGCCAGCATGGAGCAACTGGCCGCGACCGTGCAGCAAAATGCCGCCAACATGGAGCAAACGCAGCAGCTGGTAGGTGAAACCTCGCGCGCGGTTCATCAGGGTGGTGAAACGGTGACCCATGCGGTTGCCACCATGGACGATATTCGCGAAGCGTCAAAACGTATCGAAGACATCACCCGCGTGATCGAGTCCATCGCGTTCCAGACTAATATTCTGGCGCTGAATGCGGCGGTAGAAGCGGCACGCGCAGGCGAGCATGGAAAAGGTTTTGCCGTGGTCGCGCAAGAAGTTCGCGCCCTGGCAGGTCGAAGCGCCAACGCGGTGAAGGAGATTGAACATCTGATTGGCGATACCCTGCGAAAAGTGGGCGAAGGCCACGCGCTGTCTGAACAGACGCGTCTGGCGATGGATTCCATCATCGTTCATATCGACAACATCAGCCAGCTGGTCACGGAGATTAACCACGCGTCACGCGAGCAGTCCGCGGGGATCGGCCAGGTCAATCTTGCCATGACCCACATTGGCGAAGCGTCGCATATCAATGCCGATCGCATCTCACGCAGCGAGCAAACCGCACGCACGCTGCGCGAGAAAGGGTCACACCTTACCCAACTGGTCAGCCTGTTCCAGCTTAAACGCTAGCCAACCCTGCCCGTGGCGCGCAGCAGCAGATCGCTTTGCACCTGCTCATTCATGAGCGTACCACCACGGGTATCCAGCATCATGCGGCACCACGCCTGCGCCACGGGCGGCGATGCGTGCCGCAGCATCTGGCTGCCGGCCCCCAGCAAAAAGAGCTGCTGAGCGATCTCCCTCCCCTGCGCCTCCTGCGGTTTACGCAGCTTTTGCTGAAGCTGCCGCCAGCTGCGGTCAAAGTGTCTGTCCTGCCCTTTGACCTGGGCAAACTCGTCGGCAAGCAGGTCGTGGATACCTGGCTGCTTCGCCAGCACCCGCAGCACGTCCAGGCACATGATATTGCCCGATCCTTCCCAGATGCTGTTCACCGGCATCTCACGATACAGGCGTGGAAGTTCACTCTCCTCGCAGTACCCGACGCCACCGAGTGCCTCCATCGCCTCCGCCACGAACGGAATACCCGCTTTGCACACGCTGAATTTTGCGGCTGGGGTAAAAAGCCGCGCCCAGGCGGCCTCCTGCGGGTCGGTGCGGTTATCCCACGCCCGGGCCAGACGGAACAGCAGCGCCGTGTGTCCCTCCAGCACCAGCGCCATACGGCTTAGCACTTCACGCATTAGCGGCTGATCGATAAGGTTTTTGCCGAAGGTCTGACGCTGATGGGCGTGGTACAGCGCCACGGAAAGCGCCCGGCGCATTAGCCCGTGGCTGCCCAGCGCGCAGTCGAAGCGCGTCAGCCCGCCCATCTTCAGGATTTGCCGCACGCCTTCTCCCTCTTCACCCAGCAGCCAGCCGGAGGCATCGAGGAACTCCGCCTCGCTGCTGGCGTTCGAGCGGTTGCCGAGCTTGTCTTTCAGACGTTCCAGCCGTACGGCGTTGCGCTGTCCGTCGGGTAAGAAACGCGGGACAAAGAAGCAGGACAAACCGCCTTTCGCCTGCGCCAGCACCAGATGCGCATCGCTCTGCGGCACGGAGAAAAACCACTTGTGGCCCACCAGTCGGTAGCTGCCGTCGCTGCATTTTTCCGCTCTGGTGGTGTTGCTGAGCACGTCCGAGCCGCCCTGCTTTTCCGTCATTCCCATGCCGATCAGCAGGCCGCGCTTTTGCCCACCCGGCGCGAGATGGGGATCGTACCGGTCGCTCATAAGCGGCGTTAACCATTCATGAAACGGTTTGGGCAGCGACTGCTGCAACAGCGGCGTGGCGGCGAAGGTCATGGTCACCGGGCATAACGTCCCCGCTTCTACCTGAGCATGGAGCACGAAGCGCGCGGCCCTGGCGACGAAAGACCCTTTTCGTGCCTCTTCCTCCCATGCCAGATTATGTACCCGGTTAGCGCAGAGCCCCTGCATCAGCAGGTGCCATGCCGGATGAAAGCGAACGTCATCCAGCCGCTCTCCCGTGGGGTCGTAGCGTAATAGCTCCGGCGGATTCACGTTCGCCAGCCTGCCCAGCTCCAGCGACTCCGCCGTGCCTAACTGCTGTCCAATGCTGGCAAGAAGATCCATATCCCACTCGGCACCCTCGCGCGCAACCGCGTCGCGCAGGGCGCAGTCAGAGAGGAAAAGGTTGCTGTTAGAGAGTGGGGCTGGTTGATTAAAAACGGTATGGGTCTGCCAGTGCATGCTGTCTCCCTCCTTCAGTAGCAATGAAGGTAAGTATGGACAGACCGTATGAACGCTGCATGGGAGTGAGGTCACACGATGGCGATCCCGCTGATATCATTCGTGAAATAGCTCACAGAACATAAGAATAAACTATTTCATTACTCCGCTTATGTTGAATAATTTATTCTTAACCCGTCTTTGTGAGGATCGTTATGCAACAGGATGCGCACAAGCGAGCATTAATTGCAGGCTCCATTGGTAACTTTATCGAGTGGTATGAGTTTGCGGTCTACGGTTTTCTGGCGACCGTGATTGCGAAGAACTTCTTCCAGCTTGAGGGAGAGGCGGGACTGACCAGTCTGATCCTCACCTGGGCCTCGTTTGCCATTGCCTTCTTCTTCCGTCCGCTGGGTGCGGTGGTATTTGGCCGCATTGGTGACAGGATAGGCCGAAAACCGACGCTGATTATTGTGCTGGTGCTAATGACGCTCGCCACCACGGCCATCGGCATCGTGCCCGTCTACGCCAGCATCGGCATTGCTGCACCGCTGATCGTTACGCTGCTGCGCATCCTGCAGGGCCTGTTCGCGGGCGGCGAGTACGGCGGTGCGGTCTCACTGATGACGGAGTTCGCCCCGCGCGGCAAGCGCGGTCTGTACGGCGCGTGGCAGTCCTTTACCGTGGCGCTCGGGCTGTTAGCGGGCGCAGGTATTGTCGCGCTGCTCTCTGCCCTCCTCACGCCTGAAGCCCTGCACGACTGGGGCTGGCGCATTCCTTTCTTCCTTGCCCTGCCGATGGGCGCGGTCGCGCTATGGCTGCGGGTGAGCATGGAAGAGACGCCGAGCTTTGTGCAGCAGAAGGAAAAAGCGGTCATTGCTCAGGCCAGTACTTCCGCCACGCTCAAAACCATCCTGATGGGCATTGGCCGCGTGATGGTCTGGTCCGCGGCGGGGTATACCTACCTCGTGATCATGCCGACCTATCTGCAGTCTGCGCTGCACACCGGGTTTAATCAGGCGCTGCTGATAGCGGTGATTTCTAACATTGGGTTTGCGCTCACCATCATTCCGTCGGGAATGCTGAGCGACAGGATCGGGCGGCGAACGGTGATGATTATCGCCACCGTGCTCCTGCTGATCCTCGCCCTGCCGCTGCTGAAAATTTTGCAGGCGGAATCCAGCACGATGGCGGTCAAAGCGATTGTGGTGCTGATTGCGGGCGGTCTGGTGGGCATGCTGGCGGGGCCAGGCCCGGCGATGTTGTCTGAGATGTTCCCGACGCGCGTGCGCTATACGGGACTGGGGCTGGCCTATTCGTTATCGAACGCGATTTTTTCGGGCTGTGCGGGGTTAATCATTACCGGGCTGATTAAGCAGACGGGCAACCTGGACATTCCGGCCTATTACGTGATGGCAACGGCGGTGGTGAGTATTTTCGCGCTGATGACGCTCAGGAAGGATGACCATTTACGGTCGTTAGAGGAGTGAGGTTGTCACCGTCTGGCGCCCTCACCCCGGCCCTCTCCCACTGTACGGTCCGGGGACATAGTGAACACTTGTTCGGGGACATGGTAGACACTTACAACTGAGGCATAAGAACCCGTTTATGGAGTCGCTTATGCCCTG